>JAGAJQ010000078.1 GCA_017828955.1 Oscillospiraceae bacterium | reverse complement strand
GTTTTCTTTATCTTTTCTATGACGTGTTCTTCAGACGCCATACATCCGCAGAGGATTACTGTAAGGTCGGGATTTTTTTCCTTGAAATGTTTTACCTCGCCTAAAATCCCGAAAACTTTGAGTTCGGCATTTTCTCTTACGGCGCAGGTGTTATAGACTATTATATCCGCATTTTCGGGATTTTCGCAGAAGGAAAATCCTGCTTCAGAAAGAATACCCTTTATTCTCTCGCCGTCGTTTTCATTCTGTTTGCAACCGAATGTCCTGACGAATGCAAGAGGGGTTTTATGGCGGTATTTTAAGGATATAAGGTCTTTAAGATGCTGTTTATACAAAAAATACCCCCTTTATCTGAAATCCACTCTATATTATAACATATTTTCTTTTAAACTACAAGTATTTAATAAAGGTCATCAACGCAGATAACTGTATTGCAACGGGAGTCGTGTTCGCGGAGTTTTTCCTTTATCATAGAAACCGCTTCTTCCCTCTTGTGAGGTGGAATTTCTATAGGCACTGCGAGGTCGAAAATTAGGTTGATATTTTCGTCACCGTCGGTCATTCTGAAATCGTGGAATGAGAATTCGGGATTTACCTCTGCTATTACCTTTGATGTTATTTCGCGGAAATGATTTACTCTTTCGTCGTTAAGAGAGATAGGGTCGAGATGGATAACAAGTTCTATCTGCATTTCTTCATAAACTCTCTTTTCGAGAAGGTCAATAGTTTCGTGTGCCTGAACGATATCGACATCATCGGGAACTTCGACGTGAACGGAAGCTAAAACTCTTCCGGGGCCGTAGTCGTGGACTATAAGGTCGTGGACACCGACAATACCCTCGCCCGAAAGAAGAATTGAAAGGAGTTTTTCAACTGTTTCTTTCTCGGGGGATTTTCCTAAAAGAACGTCAACGACTTCTTTCGCGATACCGAAACCTGCATACATTACCATAATCGAAACTATTATGCCGACAATACCGTCTAAGTATGGAAAATTAATGAATTTTCCGATGATTGTTGTTATGATTACAGCACTTGTCGAGAAAACGTCGTTTAAAGAGTCTTTTGAAGTTGCTAAAAGAATTGAAGAATTGACTTTCTTTCCTAAGTATTTATTATAGGAAAACATCCATACTTTAACAAGAACAGAAAGTGAAAGAAGGATGATTATAGGAAGGCTGAATGCTACGGGTTCGGGGTTTATGATTTTTCCATAGGACGATTTCATAAGTTCGAAACCGACTATCATAATTACAAATGAAACTATGAGCGATGATATGTATTCAATTCTGCCATGTCCGAAGGGATGATCCCTATCGGGACGCATTCCACTGAGCTTTGAACCGACAAGTGTTACTACCGAAGAACCTGTATCGGAAAGGTTGTTTACAGAGTCTGAAATGATAGCGATACTGTTCATAAAAATACCCGAAAAGAGTTTTACCGCAAACAGAAAAAGGTTGCAGACAATACCTAATATTCCGCCTAAAACGCCATATCTTACGCGGACTTCTTTATCTTCGGTTTTTTCATAATCCTTTACAAAAGTCTTTAAAAGGAATTTTATCATAAATCCCACTCCTTATTATACGAAAAGGCGACATATAATGCCGCCTTTTTAATTCAGTTATTTAACAACAGTTTTTTTGCCTTTTTCGATAAGTGGCTTTTCTTTGCCGAGAACGGCATCTTCTGTTACGATTATCTTTGTAACTTCCTTATCGGAAGGCACTTCAAACATAACATCCATAAGAATACCTTCGACGATTGAACGCAATCCTCTTGCGCCTGTTTTCTGTTCGAGCGCTTTCTTTGCTATCTGAACGAGGGCTTCTTCTGTTATTTCAAGGTCTATGCCGTCAAGTTCAAAAAGCTTTTCATACTGCTTTACAAGAGCGTTTTTAGGTTCTTTGAGAATTCTTACGAGTGCTTCTTCATCAAGCTCATCAAGAACTGTTATGATCGGAAGTCTTCCGACAAGTTCGGGTACTATACCGAACTTTACAAGGTCCTGAGGGATTACTTTTCTGAAAACATTTGATTCATCTTTCTTTGAAGATTTGAGTTCTGCACCGAAACCGAGGCTCGATGAGTCTGTTCTCTTCTGGATCGCTTTTTCAAGGCCGTCAAACGCACCACCGCAGATAAAGAGGATGTTTTTTGTGTCAATCTGGATAAATTCCTGATTGGGATGTTTTCTTCCGCCCTGAGGTGGAACATTTGAAACTGTTCCTTCGATAATCTTTAAAAGTGCCTGCTGAACACCTTCACCGGATACATCTCTTGTGATAGAGGTGTTTTCTGATTTTCTTGCGATTTTATCGATTTCGTCAATATATATAATTCCCTTTTCGGCAGCCTTTACGTCGTAATCGGCAGCCTGAATAAGTCTTAAAAGGACGTTTTCAACGTCATCGCCGACATAACCCGCTTCGGTTACTGTTGTAGCATCGGCAATAGCGAAAGGAACTTCAAGCACACGTGCGAGTGTCTGTGCTATTAAAGTTTTACCTACACCTGTAGGACCTAAAAGAAGAACGTTACTCTTCTGGATTTCAACATCTTCGTTTTCATCCGCCGCTGTCATAATTCTTTTATAGTGGTTATAAACAGAAACGGAAAGTGAGATCTTGGCAGAGTCCTGACCGATGATATATTCATCAAGGACTTTTTTGATTTCCTTTGGCTTTAAAAGTTTAGGTGTTTTGCCTGATTTCTGCTTTTCCCTGCTCTGCTTATGAGCACGATGAGGGTCGTTCCCTACGAGAATTTCGTGGCAATATTCAACACATTCGTCGCATATGTTGACATCGCCTGCAGAAAAGAGGTTATTTACTTTACCTTCGGTCTTGCCGCAGAAATTACATTTTGAAATTTTGTTATCCGGCATATTGTCCACCTTAGCGTTTTGTTATAACCTTATCGATAAGACCGTAAGCGAGAGCTTCTTCTGCTGTCATAATGTTGTCACGGTCTGTATCGGCTTCGATTGTTTCGATAGGCTTGCCTGTATTTTCGGCAAGGATTGAATTGAGTCTCTGTTTTGTTCTGAGGAGGTGTTCGGTGTGGATTTTGATATCCGACGCCTGACCACTCATTCCGCCCCCACCGATAAGAGGCTGATGTATAAGTATTTCACTGTTGGGGAGAGCTATTCTTTTTCCCTTTGCACCTGCTGAAAGGAGAAAGGCACCCATTGAAGCCGCCATACCTATGCAGATTGTTGAAACATCGCATTTGATATAGTTCATTGTATCATAGATAGCAAAACCTGCTGATATGGAACCGCCGGGGCTGTTGATATAAAGGCTTATATCCTTTTCACTATCCTGTCCTTCGAGATAAAGGAGCTGAGCGACAACAAGACTTGCTGTAACATCATTTACCTGATCAGAAAGCATAATGATTCTGTCATTGAGAAGTCTTGAAAAAATGTCGTAAGAACGTTCGCCTCTGTTTGTCTGTTCAACGACCATAGGAATGTAACTCATTTATAAACCCTCCCGTTTATCAGTGGTAAAATAAATCTTCTTTAATTATGAGAAAATTGCCTTTTCACGAACAAGGTTGCTCGCCTTTGAAACCTTGATATCCATAATGATTGACTTTTCAGGAATTCTTGCCTTTACTTCCTTCATCTTTACGTTGAAAGCGTCACAGTACGCCTTGTATTCTGCTTCGATTTCTTCTGCTGATACTTCGAAGTTTTCAAGTTCTGCAACCTTTTC
>JAGAJQ010000077.1 GCA_017828955.1 Oscillospiraceae bacterium | reverse complement strand
TATCACATTTTCTCTCAAAATAAAATACAATAAATATAGAAATTGTAAGGAATAATTAGGTTTCTTTGGTCAAGAATACTAATATCAGAATGTTAAATATTTTCTGAAATAAGAAGGTGATGAAAATTATCAGAGAAAAAATTGTAATATTAACACTTGGATCATTAGCTCTTCTTTCTCTTGTGACTATGACGATATCAGTGATGACAGATAACGATAATACCGAAACCAAAGTAATAAACGCCGAAACTGTAATAACTGAAAAAAGATATTATATACTCAAAGAATATAACGGAAAAATAGCATCTTTTTACTATGATGATGAAAATCCGATAGATGTTTTTGATGTTTCTGTAAATAGCTTCGGCGAATACGACAAACAAGCACTTTATAAAGGCATTATCGCAGATAGTGAAGAAGAACTTAACAGGCTTATAGAGGACTATACAAGTTAAAAGACCGTACAGATTACTGTACGGTCTTTTTCTATCGTTTTATTATCCGAAGTATTTAACTCCGCTTTCAAAGATTTTCTGATCCTTTTCGCCGGGAACATTCTTGCAGATTTCTGTTCCAATTCTTTCTGAGTGTCCCATCTTACCGAGAACACGTCCGTCAGGAGAAGTGATACCTTCAATAGCATCAACAGAACCGTTAGGATTGAATCTGATATCCATTGTAGGTTCGCCGTCAAGAGTTACATACTGTGTTGCAATCTGGCCATTTTCAGCCATAACTTTAAGCTGTTCAGGAGTTGCAACAAATCTTCCTTCGCCGTGTGAAATAGCGATTGTATGCATATCGCCGACTTCTGTATTCATAAGCCAGGGTGACTTGTTCGATGAAATTCTTGTATGAACCATCATAGACTGATGACGGCCGATTGTGTTGAATGTAAGAGTAGGAGAGTCATCCTTCATATCAACGATCTTACCATAAGGAACAAGTCCTAACTTGATAAGTGCCTGGAAACCATTACAGATACCGAGCATGAGTCCGTCTCTGTTATCAAGAAAATCCATAACTGCTTCGCTGACACGAGGATTACGGAAGAAGGCAGTAATGAACTTACCACTTCCGTCAGGTTCGTCACCACCGCTGAATCCACCGGGGAGCATTACAATCTGTGAATTCTTTATGCTATTTGCAATTTTTTCAATTGATTCTGTGATTCCTGCTGTTGTAAGGTTTTTGATAACAACAACTTCGGGAACAGCACCTGCTCTTTCAAATACTCTTGCTGTATCGTATTCACAGTTTGTTCCGGGGAATACAGGAATGAGTACTCTTGGTTTTGCCACCTTAACTGAAGGAGTAACAATCTTTTCAGGAGTATATGTGTAAATTTTCGCTGCTTCGCTCTTTGCCTTTGCATTAACAGGGAAGATAGGTTCAAGTTTATTTTCCCAGAGATTCTGGAATTTTTCCATATCAACCTTGTAAGCACCACAATCGATAGCATAATCAACTGTTGTAACACCGATTACATTGTCACCTTCATCAGCTTTACCATTAACTTCAATTACAAACGCGCCGCTTATGGCACCGAACAAATCTTCTTCAGATATGTCAGATGTGAATTTGAAACCGATCTTATTTCCGAGAGCCATTTTTGAAACTGCTTCAGCGATACCGCCGAACGAAACTGCCCATACAGAAACCGCCTTGCCGTCAGCAATGTACTTTTCAACCTTTTCAAAGCATTTCTTAACACTGTCAAAGTCAGGAAGCATATTTTCATCAAACTTAGGCTTGATGTAGATAACTTCGTTTCCTGTAGCCTTGAATTCAGGAGAAACTACCTTGTCGCTGTTTGCAAGTGATACTGCAAATGAAACAAGGGTAGGAGGAACGTCGATATTTTCGAATGTTCCTGACATAGAGTCCTTACCGCCGATTGATGCACAACCAAGTTCGAGCTGAGCCTTGAATGCACCGAGAAGCGCTGAGAAAGGCTTGCCCCAACGAGTAGGATTGTTCTGAGTTCTTTCAAAATATTCCTGGAATGTAAGCCAGCATTTTTCATAAGAACCACCGATAGCAATTACCTTTGCAATTGACTCGATAACAGCCATCATAGCACCATGATATGGGCTCTTTTCGCTGATATTAGGATTAAAGCCCCAACCCATAAGTGAACAAGTCTTTGTCTGACCGTTAAGAACAGGAATTTTAGCAGCCATAGCCTGAGTAGGTGTGGGCTGATAAGCGCCACCGAAAGGCATAAGAACTGTTCCGGCACCGATTGTTGAGTCAAATCTTTCGATAAGACCCTTTTGTGAACATACATTGAGGTTAGAAGCGAGAGCATACCAACTTTCTTCGTTGTTGTTGAATTTCTTGAAATCGGCAAGAACAGGAACATTTACTGAAATATCTGTATGCTTTTCAGCACCATTTGAGTTAAGGAATTCTCTTGAAAGGCTTACAATTTCCTTTTCATTCCAGAACATACGAAGTCTGGGTTCAGCGACCACATCGGCAACGAGTGTTGCTTCAAGGTTTTCTGTATCTGCTGCTTTAAGGAACTTTTCAACATTTTCCTTGGAAACAACAACAGCCATTCTTTCCTGTGATTCACTTATAGCAAGTTCTGTTCCGTCAAGACCATCATATTTCTTGGGAACTTTATCAAGATTGATGATAAGACCATCAGTAAGTTCACCTATAGCAACAGAAACACCGCCTGCGCCGAAGTCGTTACAACGCTTGATCATCTTTGTAACATCAGGATTTCTGAAAAGTCTCTGTAATTTTCTTTCGATAGGGGGATTACCCTTCTGAACTTCAGCACCACAAGCTTCAAGCGATGCAGTTGTGTGTGATTTTGATGAACCGGTAGCACCACCGCAACCGTCTCTACCTGTTTTACCGCCGAGGAGAATAACAACATCACCGGGTTGAGGAACTTCTCTTACAACATTTTCGATAGGAGCGGCCCCGACAACAGCACCGATTTCCATTCTCTTTGCAACATATCCGGGATGATATACTTCGGCAACGTGTCCTGTCGCAAGACCTATCTGGTTACCGTATGAGCTATAACCACTTGCAGCACCAACAGTAATCTTTCTCTGAGGAAGTTTGCCTTTGATTGTGTCATCAACAGGAACGAGGGGATTAGCAGCACCTGTTACACGCATTGCCTGGTAAACATAAGAACGACCTGAAAGAGGGTCTCTTATAGCACCACCAAGACAAGTAGCCGCACCACCAAAAGGTTCGATTTCTGTGGGATGGTTATGTGTTTCGTTCTTGAACATAAGAAGCCAGTCTTCTTCATTTCCGTCAATATCAACCTTGATCTTTACAGAACAAGCATTGATTTCTTCACTTTCATCGAGATCGTTGAGTTTTCCGTCTTTCTTGAGCTTCTTGGGAGCGATAGTAGCGATATCCATGAGAGTTATAGGCTTATCTGTTCTGCCGAGTTCGTCTCTTACAGCAAGATATTCCTTGAATGTTTTTTCTATGTAATCTGCTTCGATATTGAAATTATCGATATGTGTTCCGAAAGTAGTATGACGACAATGATCTGACCAGTATGTGTCGATCATTCTGATTTCGGTAATTGTAGGTTCTCTTTTTTCTGTTTCAGAGAAATACTTCTGACAGAACTTTATGTCATCAAGATCCATAGCAAGACCATAGTCGGCAATAAAGTTCTTGAGACCTTCTTCATCGAGTGAAATGAATCCGTTAAGAACAGCAACTTCTGTGGGTATATCATACACTGTTTTAAGAGTATCAACCTTTTCGAGAGATGCTTCACAACTTTCAACAGGGTTTATAAGATAAGCCTTGAGTTTATCAAATTCTGCATCTGAAACATCACCATCAATGATATAAACTCTTGCGTTCTTGACTTTACATCTTTCGCCCTGTGTAAGAAGCTGAATACACTGTTCGCATGAATCTGCTCTCTGATCGAACTGACCGGGGAGATATTCAACTGCGAAAATCTTTTCTGTTGCCGAAAGCTCAGGAAGTTCGCTGTAAATTACATCAACAGCGGGTTCTGAGAAAACGATAGGCAAAGCAAGTTTGAAATCTGCTTCCGAAAGACCTTCAACATCATAGCGGTTGATAAGTCTTACGCTTTTAAGTCCTTCAAGACGAAGGGCAGTTTTGGCATCAGCAAGTACATGACCTGCTTCTACCGCATAATCCGGTTTCTTTTCAACAAAAATTCTGAATACTGACATTTTGCTCTACTCCTTTTATTGAATAATATGACCAATACAACAGTCATTCTCAATCTTATCTATTTTAACATAAAATATTTGATTACGCAAACTTTTTTCGCAACTTTTTTTAAGAACTTTTATGAACAAATAATCAGGAGTGTGTCCGTTATGAAATTCAGGGGACTGTTCACATTCGAATAAAACGGGATAAACGCCGTTGATATGGGATTTCATAAATTCTGTATGACTTTTATTTGTTATTTCTGCCATTTTTTTAGCACGTTCATTTTTTACGGATTCATTTACCTGATTTTCCATTTTATAGGCTATTGTTCCTTCTCTTCTTGAATAGGGGAATATATGAGCCTGACTGAAATTCATCTT
>JAGAJQ010000076.1 GCA_017828955.1 Oscillospiraceae bacterium | reverse complement strand
TCTACCGGAAAAATGTCCACCACCACGATTGTCGTTAAAGCCGTTATATCTCAAAGCACCTGTGTAATCTGCATGTCCGGGACGAGCAAGTTTTGAAATAGATGAATAATCCGCAGAATGAGTATTGGTGTTGTTTATTATAGCACAAAGTGGTGTGCCAGTTGTGCGATCTTTATAAACACCTGAAAGAATAGTTGGAATGTCGGGTTCTTGATGAGAAGTAGAAATTTTTTTGTTTCTTGCTGCTCTTCTTGACATAAACTTGATTATTTCGGGCATATCTATATACTCACCCGCAGGGAGATTATCGATAGTAACGCCTATCGCTGAACCGTGAGATTCACCGAAAATTGATATTGTAATACGATTACTCCAAACTGATGACATAAGAATTTCCTCCAAGTGCATTAAATTCATCAAAAAATCCGGGGTAGGATTTATCCACAGATTCAGCACCTTTTATTATTATAGGTGCTTTACTTTTAGTTGACGCTATAGCGACAGCCATTACGATTCTGTGGTCATTGTAACTGTTAACAACGCCACCATAAAATTCTTCTACAGGAAGAATAACAATTCCATCGTTTAACGTGACAACCTTTCCACCTATAGCGTTAAGAGCTTCTGAAATTGCCAAAAGTCTGTCACTTTCTTTTATTTTGAGTCTTTCTGCGTTAGAAATTCGCATAGGCTTTTTGCCGAAACTTCCTAAAACCGCAAGAATAGGGACAAGATCGGGAATATCAGAAACATCAATATTAAATTCGCTATACTCATCATTGTAGCATAATTTAGATAAAATATCAAGAATTTTTTTATCTCCCTGCTTACTGTCAGGTGAAAGATTTGAAAGCTCTATTTTAGACCCCAGAGCGTTTGCGACATAAAAGAATGCTGCTTGAGAATAATCTCCTTCGATAGTTGTATCATAGCTCTTATATCTTTGATTTCCTTCGATATAGTATCCGTAATCAGTAGGTTTTATAAAAATTCCAAATCTGCGTAAGGTTTCTATTGTCATATCAGCATAAGGTTTTGACTGTAATGGAGAGAGCATATGTATTTCAGAGTCCTCTTTACATAGAGGAAGAGCAAATAAAAGTCCTGTAATGAACTGAGATGAGATATCACCCTCTATTTCGTATTTTCCACCTGAAAGTTTACCTGAAATAGAAAAAGGCATTGAACCATTATAATTAAATTCGATTCCGTGCTGAGAAAGTTCTCTCAAATAGGGGATAATAGGTCTTTCGGGCAATCTTCCTTTGCCTATAAAAGTTGCGTTTATTCCTAAAGCGGCGGCAACGGGTATTAAGAATCTTAATGTTGATCCTGATTCGCAACAATCAAGGACAACGTTTTCTGAAAAAGAAGAAATACCTGTGATTTGAGCAACTCCATCGTGCTCTGTTATATTAGCACCCATAGACTTTAAGCATTCAGTAGTCGCAATAATATCTTTGGAGTTCATAATTCCTCTTATTTCAGAGGTTCCTGATGCTAATGCGGCAGATATAAGAACTCTATGAGAAACACTTTTTGATGGCGGAACTTTTACTTTTCCGTTTAATATTCTTGGTTCAATTTTTATGTCCATAAATTTTCTCCATTAGTCAAATAAAGAATTTATCGGAACTTTTCTTAATTCCGATTTTCCTATTTCAGTTGATATTACGAGATTTATATAGTCTGCATCTCGTTTTTTATCGTTAACACAGTGCTTTACTAATTCTTCGTACGAGATATCAACTGATAAAGGAAGATTATATTTTTTGAGACAATTTTTGAGATTTTCATATGTATCTTGGCTACATAATCCTTGTTTTATCGCAAGTTTTGTTATGATACACATTCCTACAGAAACTGCACTTCCGTGAGAAAGACCAGTGAAATTCTGTATTTTCTCAATAGCGTGTCCGAAGGTGTGGCCAAAATTAAGGAGCATTCGTTCTCCTTTATCAAATTCGTCATTTTCGACTATCTGACGTTTTATATCTATGCATCTGCATATTACATCTTCGAGATTATCTTTTATATCTTTTTCAGTAAGGATTTCGAAAAGTTCGTAAGATCTTATCATAGCGTATTTTACAACTTCGCCCATACCATCGGAAAAAAATTCGGGGTTCAATGTCGAAAGAGTAGAGGTGTCACATATTACAGCGAGAGGTTGTTTGAATGCACCAACAAGATTCTTACCTGCGGGTATATCAATGGCGGTTTTTCCACCTATCGATGAATCAACCTGAGCGAGAAGGGTGGTAGGAATCTGAATAAAATCTATCCCTCTTAAGAAAGTTGCTGAAGCATAACCTGTCAGGTCGCCTACAACCCCGCCTCCGAGTGCTACAAGACAATCCGATCTTGTAATCTCGTTGAACGCAAGGAAATCATAAAGTTCATTCAGCGTTTT
>JAGAJQ010000075.1 GCA_017828955.1 Oscillospiraceae bacterium | reverse complement strand
GAAGAACAGAAGGCAAAGCTTGAACGCATCAAGTCCATTAAGCTTGAAAGTGCAGAAGCTGATGAGAACATCGAGAATTATATTGCACTCATCAAGGAGTTCAAGGACATTAATGAGCTTGACAAGGCTGTTCTGCACAGGCTCATTGATAAAATTACCGTCAGCACCAAGTATGAGGTGGACGGTGTAAAGAAACAGGATATTAAGATTAGTTATAAATTTGTTGGTAATGTTGGGTAACATCTCTAAGTGAAATCAACGGTGTTCGGTTCGGATTTTAACCTGCTGGGGGAGCCAAATTAAACCCGAATTCTTAAATGGATTCGGGTTTTTTGTATAGCTAAAGCCTCGTAATTATTACGAGGCTTTTTGTTGTATGGATATACTCAACGATTAAACAGCATCCTTATCCTGTAGCGCAGTTTTCCTTTGTTAATAATATTGCGGAGAAAAGCGTGCGCCATTTCTGCGTCAGCGATTTCCTGTTCACGTATGACAATATGGGAATAAAGCATTTTTTCGTAGTGGGAAATGAAAGTAACGTATTCCTTGATATCGTACTCCTGAACAGAACACAATCTTTCTGCATATTCCGTTAGTGTTTCGCCGACTTCAATTCTGTACCCGATATGTTTAAGAAAGCGGAAATTCTCCTGCGTCAGAAAACGGAATTTTTCATCATTGGTCATACGGCGGAATTTAATTTTCCAGTGGATACGGCTATACAGATACAACAACACAAGAAATACCGCTGCACACAAGACTGGAATAATAAATATCCTTGCGTCAATCTGCCTGGATTTGGGTTTCTTTTCGTCAATTGTTGTGTCAGTTTCTGTTGTATCTGCGCTGTCATCGGTGTAGTCCTCCTCGTAGTAGGAGAAGCTTGCGTTACCGCCGGATGTTGCCCAGCCGCTTTCCGTGGAATAATTCGGAGTAGGCTCAAAGGCAATCCACCCCACATTGTCAAAATACACCTCGGGCCAGGCGTGAGCCTGACTCTGATTTACAGTGACCTTATAGGACGATTCCGACTGCACATAATATCCCTGCACATATCTGCACGGCACTCCCATTTCACGTGCCATAAGCACAAACGCCGTTGCATAGTGTATGCAGTAGCCTTTCTGCGACGTCAGCAGAAAATAATCAAGATAGCCACGGCTGTCACAAACCGAATCAGGCAGAGCACCGTCAACTGTGGAATACTCCATTCCACGCAGATAAGCTTCAAGATTTTTCATCAGCTCATATCTGCTTTGCGAGCCATTCTTTATTTCGTCAAGAATTTTTCCTACGTCTTCGGATACACCGTATGAAACGGCATACCTGTCATAAATTTTGTCGTGATACTTCTGATAATCACCGAAAGAATACCCGCTCTTGTCAATTGCCGCATCATTGAGGATATTCGTCCATTCCGCCTCAGTAACAGGCTGTGCGGCGGCAAGCATATCTATAAATTCGGGACTGTCCGAATTAAGTGTGTAATGCGAAAGAGAATATTCATCGCCGCTGTTCATTCTGCGTTTTGTAATTATACTGTTGCCCCTGTCACTATACGGCGGATTATCTTTTATAAAGGTTTCCAGCTTCATTTTAGCAGGCGCAAAAATAAATTTTGTGTTCGGCAGTTGATTTTCATACCGCATATCTGTCTTGTCAATGTAGTTATGCCAGTTTTCAGCATCGTACTTATGAACAGCGCACAGCGTTTCAAGCGTGTCCATCATTCTGTCAGTAGTTTCTTTTTCCGTATCGAATACCCAGTGGTCACGGTCATATTCGCCGCTTATACAGCCTACCAGCCTCAGGTTGGTTATTCTGGTGTTGTTGGACGTAACAGCAAGCACTTCCTGGTCAACGTACTGAATATTGTCATAAAATCTGTGGCTGTCCGAAAAGCTTATGTTGGCGTATTCTTCGTCGGGGTGAGAAACATACTCAACCAGCTTGCCGAAATATACGGAAGCCTTGTTGTATATATCCTTCACGAACTGCCAGTCATAAGGCGCATCAGGTGCAGGAATGAGAAAAACCGTTATACACAACGCAAGAATAATCGGGGATATTCTCGTGACGTGCCCCTTAATGTCGGGGTAACCCTTCTTTTCCCATTTACTTTGAATTTCAGCGACCGTGTATATGCACAGCAAAAACAGCATCAGTGCAAATGCAGCCTTGCCTATTTCCCAGCTGTTGATAATTGCGACAATACATATTACCAGAAGGGATAACGCGGCGCATCGTCTTGCCCAGGGGATATTTTCTGTCAGTATTCCGATAACAACGGAAGCCACGGATATGCAGACATTCCAGCCAAGCCAGCTGTATTCCGTTATAAACAGCTGACGGAACGGTTCGCCCGCCGCAATAAACAGCCCCACAGCAAAAGCCGCAGTCACACCAAGCAGACGTATTCTGTTCTTCCTGCTTATGTGACGGAGAATAATTATCAGCAGGCATACAAAAAGATTTACTGCGTATCCGATAATATTGTCCTGCGGCATACCCGTGTATCTGCTGAAAAGCATAACCATAAGCAGGGACAGCGGCATAATGTTTATAATATCGTATAATATCTTCATTATCCCATATCCTCCGCCATTTCGTCATAAGGTGAAATGCTTATCAGTCTTGAGCGTCTAAAGCTTGTCAGGTCGGGGATATCCTGTTCGTCATCAGTTACGAGGAAAATTACCGTTGAAAGTCCGCTTCGTTCAAAAAGGGTCAGCAGCTTTTCAGCCGCACTGTCCCAGGACGAAAGAACAAGGAAAATCATTGAGCTGTTGAAAATGTTCGTGCATCGGGTGATTGCGTCATACAACGCTTCGTGAGAATTGCCGCTTCCAAAGGAAACGGACGAAAGCGCTTCGTAGAATTCATCAAACCGTGCCGCATCACCAACGGAGGAACGTACAATTTCCTGTTGATAATGATATTCTGTCGAAAGAATATTTTGTCGGCTGAAATAGTACGCAACAGCAAGGGTTATTTCAAGTATTCTGTTTTCTGCGGGTATGTATACGGAACGGTTATTGCTTATCCTTGCCGTGTCCATAATGATTGCAATATCCTGATTTGCCGTTCCCGTCTGTGTCCTTGTCATAAGGGTGCCTGTCCTTGCAGACTGACTCCAGTTGATAAGTCTGCGGTCATCACCAGAAACATATTCACGGCTTAAAACATCAAGCTCGGTTCTGTTGTGCTCCGAAGCCCTGACAGCATCTGCAAGTTCAATTCCGCCGATACGGTCCAGCTTCAGCAGCTGCGGCTTTACAACCGCTTGCACACGCTGCCTTGCCTTGTAGGTTATCCTGAAAAGGCGGAAATAATCCTGCATTTCAATTTCCTTGATACCAACATCATATTCGCCCCTGTAGCGGCAGATGAGATTGGTTTCCTTTTCAATCCTCGTCTTTGGCTGCAATTCATATTCAGGCTCATCATCAAGCGTTGTTATTCTTGAAAATGAAGAAAAGAATTTTACACGTATTCCCGCAAACACCAGAGGACACTCGTTTACAAGAGAAAAGCGATAGCGCACAGGCTCGTTCACCGTTACATATCGTCGTTCTATATTCTGATAGATGTGGAAAAGGATATAAACGGCAAACAGATACAACAATGAGAAAACCGGTATGAGAGTCAGCACAGCGAAAAGCCCGTAGCTGACCGCCCCGCCCCTGAAGCTTATTCCTATCAACGATAATATCCACATGCAAAACCATATTATTCTGTTTCTTTTCATAAAGTCCCCGTTTCTGCAATTACTGAGATGTAGTTTTCGGTCAATTAAAGAGGAATTCTTGTCTTTTGGAGCAGCTGCCTTATAATATCATTCTTGTTTTCCTTTGCAATTCTCGCCTCAGATGTAAGGGTAAGACGATGGCAAAGCACATAGGGCGCAACAGCCTTTATGTCATCGGGCTTGACGTAATCCCTTCCGTCGATAAACGCCTTTGCCTGAGCTGCTTTGATAAGCGTGAGAACAGCTCTCGGACTTGCCCCAAGGACAAATCTGCTTTCGCTTCTTGTCATAGCCACAATAGCCTGAGCATAGCGTATCAGCTCATCCTTTATTGTCACACGGGCAACCTTTTCCCGTATGTCCAGTATATCCTGAGCGGTTACAACACTCTGAATGGTATCAGCAAGCTTGCCCGAAAGCATATTCTGCGCCATTCTGAATTCTTCCTCCTCATCGGGATAGCCAAGGGTAAGCTGCATCATAAATCTGTCAATCTGTGCCTCGGGAAGCTGGTATGTACCAATAAATTCCGTTGGATTCTGTGTGGCAATTACCATAAAAGGCTCGGGAAGCTTATGCTTGACACCGTTGACGGTTGTCTGCCCCTCAGCCATAGCCTCAAGAAGTGCCGCCTGTGTTTTTGGTGAGGTACGGTTTATTTCGTCAGCAAGCACAATCTGATGCATAATTGCCCCCTCGCGATATTCAAACTCGCCTGTCTTCATATTGAATATCTCCGTGCCCATAACATCGGTGGGAAGAGTATCGGGAGTAAACTGTATTCTTCCGAAATCGCAGTCAACGGATTTTGCAAGGGCGGTAGCAAGCGTGGTCTTGCCCACTCCCGGTACGCCTTCGAGAAGTATGTGTCCGCCTGCAAAAAGGCAGACCATCACATTTTCAATCAGTTCTTCCTTTCCGACAAAATATTCACCTATATGTTTTTTCAGTTTGTCAATCATTTGAACGTACTCCTTTTTAAAATGTCAGTTAATGTCAGCGCTATTTCATTCAATTATAACACAATTGGTTATAAATTACAATATGAGGCAGATGACAATATGTTTTTCTGTCAGAAAAACAAAAATCGGATTTAAGGATTATTTAATAATTGACCTGTTATAATGAAATCACAACAAGGAAAGGGGAACTGAAATGTATCTCAATATACTGAAAAAAGACCTGAAAAGAAAAAAGGCGATGAACATAATCCTGCTGGTGTTCATTATACTTGCGACAATGTTTGTATCGTCAAGCGTGAACAATATCATCAGCGTTACAACAGCGCTTGACAATTATTTTGAAATGGCGGATGCGCCTGATTATCTCGTGATTACAATGAATAAGAGTCTCTCGGTTGATATTGATGAAACGATGAATTCGACAGATGCAGTTGAACACTATTCAGAAGAAAAAATGCTGTTTCTGACGAAAGATAAGTTTGCCTTTGATGACGAGGACATAGTCGTTGATATAGGAACGAATATGGTTCACAGTGATATTTGTCTGAATTATTTTCTGCCCGATGGAAGTATCCTTGAAACAGTAAATCAGGGCGAATTCTATATGACAGAAAGCAAGGCTGACGCTATCGGTGCTGATATCGGCGATAAACTTACCATTGAAGTAAACGGAGTAAGCCGTGAATTTACTCTTGCAGGCAAGATAAAGGACGCACTTTTCGGCGCGAATCAGGTAAATTTTGCAAGATACATTATAAGCGAGGAAGATTTTAATTATTTTCTTTCTGAAGAAAATACAGAAGAATATTACGGTGGTTCTATTGTCTATATATATTCTTCAGATGTTGATACAGTGATTGAAGAATCGAAACCTCTTATCAACAACAGTATTCTTACAATGGACAGAGCCTCTATGGAATTTACATATATATTTGATATGATTGTTGTCGGTCTGCTTCTTGTAGTAAGTTTAATACTTATCGCAATCGCTTTCGTAGTTCTTCATTTTACAATCACCTTTACACTTTCAGAAGAATTCCGTGAAATCGGTGTTATGAAAGCAATAGGTATCAGCAACTTCAAAATCCGTGGGCTTTATCTTGTAAAATATGCAGGACTTTCTGTAATCGGTTCTGTTATCGGACTTTTCCTTAGTTTTCCGTTCGGAAAAATGCTTATGAGTGTTTCTTCACAATCAATTATTATAAGCAATCAGAATCCTGTTATACTTAATATTCTCTGTGCTGTGTTTGTAATAGCGGTAATTCTTCTTTTCTGCTATGGATGCACAGGCAAGGTCAAGAAACTCACTCCCATTGATGCAATAAGAAATGGTCAGACGGGTGAACGCTTCCGTAAAAAGAGCATTATGAGCCTTGGAAAATCAAAACTCTCTGCAACATCTTTCCTTGCACTTAACGATATTGTAAGCGCACCTAAAAGATACAGCATTATTACTCTTACATTTGTGCTTTGTCTTTCCCTTATATTTATACTTTCAAACACTGTTGCCACAATGAACAGCGGAAGCCTTTCAACAACTTTCGGCTGGGCTGACTGCGATGTATATAGTTCTGACAGTGAAATATTTCAGGAGTGTATGTCGGAAGGTGGCCGTGAAAAACTCGAAAAGCATCTTGATGACATGGAAAAAACTCTTGCAGAAAATAATATACCCTCAAAATGTTATCGTGAAATGATATTTGCCCTGCCTGTTGTTCACGGAGAAACTGAAATCAGTGTTCCTGTATATCAAGGTACAGGTACAACAATGGATATGTATGAATATACAGGTGGAACAATGCCACAGAACACAAACGAAATCGCAATAACAAGACTTTCGGCAGAAAACCTTAAAGCAGATATAGGCGATACAATTATAATAAAAACCATTGACGGCGATAAGGAATATATCATCTCTGCATTCTTTCAGTCGATGAATCAGCAAGGGAACGGCATAAGACTTCACAGCGACGAGCATATAAATTATGTTCAGGCAAACGGTGCTATAGGCACACAGATTATGTTTACCGACAATCCCGATGATAAAGAGGTTGAACGCAGAATTGAAGAAATCAAGAGAATTTTCTCGGATTATGAAAATATAAAAAGTTGTGCTGAAGAAACATCAGATATGTTAGGCGTTACCGAAACTCTTGCTGCGGTAAAATCCCTTGTAGCAGTTCTCACAATAGTTTTATCTGCACTCATAACCGTTCTTATGGAACGTTCTTTCATAGCAAAGGAGCAGGGCGAAATCGCACTTATGAAGGCAGTAGGCACACGAAACGGAAAAATCTATGCTTATCACACATTAAGATTTTTATTTGTGGGAATTATTGCGGTTATTATCGCAGAAATTTTCTCGATGCCACTCACACATCTCTGCATCGACCCGATTTTCAAGATGATGGGTATGGAACTTGCGGTTGATTACATTACAAATCCTATGGAACTCTATCTCGTTTTCCCGATTGTAGTTCTTCTGACAACAACTATGAGTGCATTTTTAACATCGCTCTATACAAGAAAAATCAAATCATCAGATACTGCCAACATTGAGTAAGAAAGGAAACAGTTATGAATATTTTAGAAGTAAAAGACCTCTGCAAGACATATATCGTAAACAAGCGTCAGAACAATGTTCTCAAGAATGTAAACTTTACTGTTGAGGACGGCGAAATGGTAGCCATAATGGGCCCCTCGGGCTCAGGAAAATCAACACTTTTATATGCCGTTTCGGGAATGGACGGAATTACATCGGGCGAGGCGAAATTCTGCGGAAAGAACATCGCAGAAATGAGTGAAAAGAAACTCGCTGATTTAAGACTTGACGAAATGGGATTTATATTTCAGCAGATGTATATGCTTAAAAATCTCACATTACTTGACAACATAATACTCCCTGCTGTACAATCAAATAAGAACACCGAAACACGCAAGGAAACTATGCAGCGTGGGCAGGATTTAATGCGCAGACTCGGTATTATCGACATTGCCGATAACGACATAAACGAGGTTTCGGGAGGACAGTTACAGAGAGCCTGCATCTGTCGCAGTATGATAAATAACCCTAAGATGATTTTTGCCGACGAACCTACGGGTGCGCTCAACAGAACATCATCAGATGAAGTTATGGAAGAACTTCAGAAACTCAATGCAGACGGCACAACAATTATGATGGTAACTCACGATTCAAAGGTTGCTGCTAAATGCACAAGAGTGCTCTATATAGTTGACGGAAACATAAAGGGCGAATACAACCTCGGAAAATGCGAAAACAATTCTCAGATGAGAGAACGTGAAAGAGCGCTTAACAACTGGCTTTTAGAACTTGGTTGGTAAGGCGAATACGGGCGGCAAAATACTGTCGCCCCTATTCCCATTTGAAAGGATAAATTATGACTGACATTCTTATAGTTGAGGATAATAAAGAAATATCAGAACTTCTGTGTGATTTTCTCCGTAGGGAAAATTATGTTGTATCGGTAGCAGACACGGGAGAAAAGGCTTTGTCGCTGTATGAAAGATACGGGGCAAGGCTTGTTG
The DNA here is from genome assembly GCA_017828955.1 of Oscillospiraceae bacterium. Classification (GTDB taxonomy): domain Bacteria; phylum Bacillota; class Clostridia; order Oscillospirales; family Ruminococcaceae; genus RGIG4131. Next base: position 20,818 of record JAGAJQ010000075.1, on the reverse strand, counting down.
TGCTTGATATAATGCTACCCGGAATAGACGGCTTTGCGGTATGTAAAAAAATCCGTGAGGACAGCAACACTCCCATACTGATAGTGAGTGCAAAAACCGATAAAGAGGATAAACTGAACGGGCTTATTGCGGGTGCTGACGATTATATCGAAAAGCCTTATGATATTGACATTATGCTTGCAAAAATCGGCGGAATTTTTAAAAGAAGATATGCCCTTGATGAAATCATCGACGGAGAAATACGAATCAATAAAGTGAGTAATTCCGTTTATAAAAACAATGTCAAAATCGAAATGACATCAAAGGAATTTGACCTTCTTTCTCTTCTCATTGAAAACAAGGGAAAAACTCTCACAAAAGAGTATCTTTTCAATCAGATATGGGGAAGCGACAGTTTTTCTGAACAGCAGACGCTTACTGTTCATATAAAGTGGCTTCGTCAGAAGATTGAGGATGACCCTAAAAATCCGAAGCACATTCAGACAGTCTGGGGAGTGGGCTATAAATATGAAAGCGTTTAACAGAATTTTTGCTGTTGTGATTTTCGTTATAATTGCAGTTTTCGTTTCGGCAGATGTTATACTCTTAAAGGAAAACAAAGAGAGTGGAAGACCTTATCTTGTCGAGGTTTCAAGGCTTGTAAAGGTAATTGAAAACGGCGATACACCCGATATTTCGGAATGTGAATTTATAACGGCAATCACAGAGCAAAATGACGATTTCTATAATTCTGACAGCGATTATGTCATAAGAGAAATAAACGGAAAACTCTATCGTTTTGATTATAAGAGGAATGAAAATTCAGAGAGAACAAATCTTCTTTTAACAGTCAATATAATTCTTCTGATTATGACAGTTCTTATTATCGGCGTTATGGTTTATATAAGAGTGAAAATTTTAAGTCCGTTTGAGAAACTGACGGATGTTCCCTATGAACTTTCAAAGGGAAATCTCATAACACCCGTAAAGGAAACGAAAAATAAATTTTTCGGTAAATTTGTATGGGGTGTGGATATGCTCCGTGAGAATATGGAACAACAGAAAGAACGCGAACTCGGTCTTCAGAGAGAAAAGAAAATGCTTCTGCTTTCTTTATCCCACGATATAAAGACTCCTCTTTCGGCGATAAAACTTTATTCAAAAGCACTCTCGAAAGGGCTTTATACCGACAAGGAAAAACAACTTGAAATCGCAGAGAATATAAACGCAAAGGCTGACGAAATCGAGGGCTATGTAACAGAAATCATAACTGCATCAAGAGAGGACTTTTTAAGCCTTGATGTCAATATGGGCGAATTCTATCTTTCTGAACTTGTAACGAAAATAAAGATTTACTATACAGAAAAACTGTCGCTTATAAAAACAGATTTTACTGTCGGGGAATACAGCGATTGTCTTATAACGGGCGACTTTAACCGAAGCGTTGAAGTTTTGCAGAACATTATGGAAAACGCGATAAAATACGGTGACGGAAAGGAAATTTCCATAGCATTTTCCGAAGAGGACGGGTGTATTCTTGTCGCTGTCAAGAATAGCGGATGCACTCTTCCCGATACCGATTTACCACACATCTTTGATAGTTTCTGGCGAGGACAGAATGCCGAAAATCAGAAAGGCAGTGGCTTAGGGCTTTACATCTGCCGACAACTTATGCATAAAATGAACGGAGAAATTTTCGCAGAAATCAAAGACAAAAATATGTGCGTTACATCAGTATTTAACAAAGCGTGATGAATAAACGAATACCCCTCTCTTTTACAGGAGAGGGGGTTTTTATCACATTTTTAATTTCCGGGCCGTTTTTTATTTGCACGATAAAGCCCGTGACGTCTGCCTGCACGGGCTCTGAAATAAAAACTCGGCAACAGATTTCTCCGTTACCGAGCCACAATTTTATTTACGCGATAAAGTTCGTAACGTCTGCCTGCACGGGCTCCGTGCTATTTATCAAAACCCGGATTAAACGCATAGAAATTCTTCGAATCCAGTCTGTCTGTCGCAAAACGGAGGGCCTCACCGAATTTACGAACTTAAGTAAATGGGGATAAATGGCGTAGGGAATAGACTTTGTAGTGCTTCACATTGTAACATAAAAAATTGTGAAAATCAAGAGTTTTGTTGTATTTTTTATCGTAGGTTGTATAATAGTGGATATAGTTAATAGCATACTTTTGATATTGATATATTATAGTCCGATTTATAGGACATACAATATGATATAATTGGAAAGAGGAAATAATATGCTCAATGCCTGCAGCTTAATGCAATAGATGAAATGGAATATAACGGTATTCGCAATGAACACATAGAAAAAGTCGCAGAGTCTCTGCTTTCAATAACTCTTAAAGAGATAGACCGTGATACATTTGAACACCATTGTTATCTCTGTGGAATTGATCCTGATAATTTCACAGATGATGACCTCGATATTTTAAAGGAGTGATGATAATGAAAAAGTATTACATAGTATTTGACGAATACGACAGAGGAATTATCATCAATGCTCTTAATAACAAACGTAACGCTCTCATAAGAGAAGGGCGATATACCGATGCAGTTGACGAAGTTCTGCTGACAAGCGGTAAGTTGAACGGTTATCTTGCAGACATTGATAAACAAGCTGAGGATATGTTCTCTCGGCTCGTAAAACAAATGGCAGAGCGTGAGGGCGTGACGGAACAACTCAAAACAGATAACCAAATGGAGTGGGTTGCTCGGATGAACAACATTCGCAGCAGAGCCACAGAAATCGTAAATAATGATATAATTTATAGCTAACTAAAACACGGTATGGCAAGGAGATTTACTTCCCTTGCCATTTGTTTTTGAATTTTTTAAAAAACTATTGACATCGACTGCTGATGATGCTATAATAAAAATACAACGACAGCAGTCGATGTATTTGCACTGTTAGTTATTAAAAGGAGGATTTATCTTATGGCAACTTATAGATTCGATTTGAATCAAGAATATGGTGAACGTTTGGAGGCTGACGCCGCTAAAAAACGTATGAGCATCCAAGAATATATCCGCTATAAGCTTTTTGGAGAAGTAACCATTTTTACTGTAGATGAAGTTAATAATAGAATCCAAAGCGGTAATTATGAAAATAAAGAGTTTACAGTTCCAGATGTTTATACGGATGAAGAATGGTCTCAGATAGACAGAGGAAACGCAGGAGTTCTTGGTAAAAACTTCTACAACCATATTACCGAACACCCTGAGCTGGGTATTCGTTTTATACCCAATCGCACTATAAAGCGACGCGCAGTATATATTTATGAAAAGGAGTGATAAAATGAATCACCATACATCATTGCTCAAAGAAGAACTGATTGAAAACATTATAAGTGATTGTGATACGGATATGTCCGATAAGGCATTGCAGTTTTATAGACATTTTTTTGAAGAGTATTTTGATGAAACACAGAAACTGAATCCGTATTATAGAGGGGATTGTATAAATAGTCTTGGGTGGACATTTGGAGTAAATAATAAAGATGGCTCCTTTAAAGCAAATGCCAGATCATATACTCGCCTTTTTACTGAAGAAGACATTGAATTATTTTACCAGTTTAGAAAAGGGTATCACAGTAAGTCAAACTTTATTATTCTCCCCCACGGATTAAACATATGGCGAGGAGAATATAGAAAGTGTGACAACGATAATGATGGCCACGGAACGTGTGATTACTTTGACATTTTATTAAGTTTGATTAGAAAGTATTATTTTCAGGAATCTATGAGCACAAGAATGCGGAGCTATGTTGATCCATATAAAAATTGGTTGAACACATATGGTTATGGGGAATCGGGCTGGAGAACATTTATAAAACGAAATTATCTTATGCCGTTTGTTAATGGAGAATATCTTGTTAAGGATATATTTGCTGATAACAGTAGTTATAAAAGCAACGAATGTAATGAACTCATTGGTAAACATCACAATTTTGATTGGTGCTTACCGAGATGCACAAATAACGGAGAAGAAATACCATTAAGTACAGCCAAAGAAAGAGCCGTAAACTATATGAAAAACAGCTTATGGATTTGGGAGGAGAGAGCTAATTTATTACTAACTCAACAAAACAATCACAAATAGATTGTGACGGATGATTATAATACAAAAGTTATTCTGTCTATAAAAACACCTTACTGAATTGAAAGCATAGTAAACTAAAAAAGGAATGATGTATATGAATAGAATGCAAGTTGAAGCAAGACTGAAACAATACTTAAAATCTCATTTTATTAATTTTGAGATTGATATTGATAATGGGGATCCTCGATATACTATGATTTTCCAAGGATATGATAGTGCTCCAAACAAAGCGATAGAAAGCTGCATTTGGTTATATGACGATGAAATGGAGGTCCGGACTTACTACCCTCAAGTAGCGGCGGAATGGTGCAAAGATCATAGCGAAAACATACCTATGCTAATGCGGTTATTTAATTATATAAATGCTACGGTTTGGCTAAAATCAGCTGACGGTGCTGGCGGCACGTTATATCAGCCTCACCATCTATATACGCCAAGAATTTATATGACTGAAGATGATTGCTTTGATATTACCTTAACTACTGTAATTTGTTACGATTTTTACGAGGTAGCACCGCTTGAAACCGAAGATTACATTACAGCTTATTGCCCAGAATTACTAGCGAAGTTGAGTCCAGCAATCTTTGGCTTATTGCTCGACCAGATTGATTTTGAAACCGCTAAACAATACATTCAAATAAATGTTCTCAAGAATAAATAAGGAGAGATTATATGACCGATCAACTAATAAACAACGACGCTCTTGCAAAAACAACCATAACGTTTATTATAGGTGCTCCGGCAACCGGCAAAACAACTTTCATTAACAATCACTTTTCTGACAGTGGAAATACAGTGATATTAAACATTTATGATTACCAGCAAGCAGCTTATAAAGAGGCGGGGTTTGGTAAACAAGTCTCGCTTGGGCATGAATTCAAATGCTTATATAAGGCAAACGAGAATCTTTTAGTTGACATTATTAAGGCGTTACAAGAAGGTAAAAATGTAGTGGTTGAGCAGACTTTATACAAGGCAAAGCGTAGAATAGCGTACATAGATGCCATTCGTAATTCATTTGAGAATATCGCCATTGAGGTTTATGTAATGTGCCCGAGCGACTCTGTTTGGGAAACGTATATAATTGAACGAAAACTAATTGATTCTATCCAACGGCTAAAAGCCAATGCGAAGGAGATAGAATTTCCCAATCCCAGCGAAGGATTTGATTCCATTTACGAGGTTGTCGATGATGTTATTAAATTAAGGATGGATGAGCCTAAGCCCGAAATCGTTGATTCCGCACGTAAAGAACTCAGCGAAGAATCACAACAAATGAAACAAGAGGAAGAAAAAGCAAAAGAACGATTAGATTTGCTTGAAAGTATGAATTCTCGTCCGTTTTGGCATTATTGTGAGGTTTGTGGTGCAAAGGTTTTTTGCACAGCTCAAGATGCCTTTAATGCAGGTTGGGACTATCCGCCGCAATTGGGTACATTTGGTTTCTTAGGGCCTCGCACTTGCGGAGAATGTGATATTACAGGTACTCTGTATTGGAAGGTGCAACAACAAGCTCTGCCAATAGTGGTGGAATCTATGCTTACTGAAGAAGAACTGAAAACCTGGAAAAGGATTAAAAATGAACCTGAGAGCCTTTTATAAAAAGAATAGCTAATTAGTATTCCTACAAATCCGAAAAATATTCAAAACCCGTCGTAAATTTCTTGATTTGCGGCGGGTTTTGAAAAGGTTGGATTTTACTGTGTAGGGAAACGGACACCTCTTGTGGTATAATATAAAAAGAGAAAGTTTTCCCTTATGAAATTCAAGGATGACGATAATATGAAAGTACGCATTTTTTCACGCGAGGCTATGGAGAAGTTATTGAAAGAAGGTCTGCCCGAAAACACTGCTGTAATAAGTTTTTACGATCCGCCTTCGAAGAGAACTCCCGAAGACTATGAGCCTATCGATTACTCGGGCAAGTGCGACAGATTTTTTATGGTCGGTATCCACGATATCGACATAAGCAGTTTAAAGAACTATGGCTTTACTTATGAAACCTACTTCCCCGAAGCAGATGACCTTGCTAAATTCATAAAGAAAGCCAGAGAAGACGGACTTGATATCATCTGTCAGTGTGAATACGGGCAGAGCAGAAGTGCGGGTTGTGCCGCTGCGATACTTGAATATTACAACAGAAGTGGCATAAAGGTCTTTTCGAATTATAAGTATTATCCCAATCAGGTTATTTTCAATAAAGTCTATGATGCGTTGAAATCCCCGATTGAAAAGATGCTTAAAAAATAACCCGTGAAGAAATTTCACGGGTTTGTTTTTATTCAAGACCTTTTTTTCTGAAAGCGAGTGTGAAAAGTATTGATGCGACAACAAAATTCACTGCGATTATTATAATGCTTTCGGGTTTTATTGCGGAATTTCCGATGCCGTTTATTAAAATACTCATCTGCTGTGAGTAGGTTATCCTTGCAACCTTTTCGATACTTTCATTGAACATAGAAAGCATGGGAAGAAAAGAGAAAATCATCATAACGGGGATTGTTATCGATGTCGCTGACATCTGATTTTTGCTGAACACTCCTATCACTGCACCCGTAAGTGATGAAAGAAGAATTCCTGCGCCCATAACAGCCATAAATACCAAAAGGTCTTTTCCCTCATATCCACCGCATACTGCAAAAACAACTGCTCCTATAATGCACATAATAAATACATAAGCGCCTACGCCTAAAAGATACTCAAAGGGTTTCACATTACTCATCATAAGTGCACGGAGAGTATTCTTCTCCTTTTCTTCGGAAATAATTGCCGACATACAGGTAAGCGGTGCCATTCCGACAAACATAACAGCGAAGAGTTTTACAAAGAAATGCTCGGGCATATTTTCAAGTTTTATGGCGTTTTCCATAATGATAACCATAACGGGAAACATCAGAAACTGAATGAGTATTGTTTTATTCCTGAATGTTTCCTTTATCTGTTTCAAGAAAACGGCAGTTATATTTTTCATGCAGTAAGCTCCTTTCCTGTAAGTTCCATAAAAACGGTTTCAAGGTCGGGCTCTGTTGTGTGGATAGTTTCTGCCCTGCCCGATTTTATAAGTTCAGAAATAATTTCTGCTGAATTTTCATCGTGTGGAATTTCTTTTTCCGTTCCGTCGGTAAGATGAATTTTGAGTTTTTTCTGATGATTGTATCTACGGCATATTTCTTTCGGATTTCCGTATTCAACTATCTTTCCGTCGCTGAGGAGCGCTACATTATCGCAGAGTTTTTCAGCCTCGGTCATTGTATGTGTTGTGAGAAAGATTGTCTTTCCCTTTTCCTTTTCTTTTTGTATCATTTTCTGGATTTCGTCTGCTGTCGCGGGGTCAAGTCCGCTTGTCGGCTCATCGAGAAAAAGTATATCGGGGTTTATCATAAAAACACGGGCAAGGCGAAGTCTGCTTTTCATTCCCTTTGAAAGATTCTGTGCAGGTGTTTTTTTAGCATCCGATAATCCGACGCTTTCTAAGGCCTCGTTTATTTTATCATTTTTAATGCCGTAAATTCTTGCGAAAATTTTGAGATTTTCAAAACAGCTCAGTCTGTCATATACACCGAAATTATCCATCATAATCCCGAAGTTTCTGTAATCGTCACCCGAGAGTTTCTGTGAGTTTATACCGTTTATAACGGATTTCCCGTTTTCAGCCGAAAGTTGTCCCGTGAGGATTTTTATAAGCGTTGTCTTTCCTGCTCCCGAAGGACCTAAAAGCCCTAAAATCTCACCCTTTTTTACATCAAGATTTATATCATCCAGAACCTTTTTCTCTCCGAATGATTTTGTAATACCGTTTATAGAAATAGCATTTTCCATTACTGTCCCTCCTTGAAACGCTTTAAGGCTTCTTCGAGTTTCTTGTTTTCCTGTTTTTCAGAAACAACGGATACAAATGTGCTGATAACGCAACTTACTATAAAGCATAGGATAAACATTATCCAGGCTTTTATTTCTGTTATGGGGAACCAGCCGAAAGCGAGAACAAATCCTATAATAACTGCGATAACACTTATAAACATCAGAATTATTCTTAATGTAAGCGGCATTTTCTTTATTATTGTATCTGTCATAAAGACAAAACGGAGAACGCAGATGATGGCTATTGCAAAAAGAAACTGTATCAGTGTTGCAAAAGAAAGTCCTTTACTGCCGAGTGAAAAAATTGTTGAAACTTCTTTTGCTTCATCTCCTACAATTACAGCAAATACACTCATTAAAAGAACGATTATTCCGAAAAGCATAAAGACCTGTGAAAGAAAGCCTAAAATTCCTTTTTTCTTTTCCATTTACTTTACCCCCAATCTGTGTTTTAGTTCATCGGCATACTGCCTTGAAACTATTATCTGTTCGCCGTTTTCAAGAGTAAGTCTTATCTTGCGGTTGAGTTCGGATTTAAGCGAACGGACGAATTTAAGCTGAACGAGAGAGGATTTGCTTATGCGTAAAAATCCACCCTGACAGAGTTGTTCTTCAACCTCATAGAGTTTGAGTTTCAATTCAAAGCAATCATCTTCTGTATAGACGAATGTCTTTCTGTCAACCGATTCGATATATACTATCTTTGCAACATCGAGTATATAACTTTCATCGTTTTTGATTACTGTTATCTGCTGGTCGAGAATACGGAGTGTTGCTATTATTCTTTCTATTTCGGGGGTCAGTGCCCCGCTGTTTATAACTATTTCCGTGTCGGAAAAGTTTTCGTTTATGTTGATTGAAATTTTCACACCATCACCTCTTGACCCCATATTAACACAAGGCTTTTTCCTTTGCAATATCCTGAAACACAAGTTGCCGTTTTTTAAGACTGAGTTGCCGGTATTGTATTGAGTTTATACAGATATGGTGGTATAATAAACTCAAATATAAATCCGGAGGAGAAAAAATGAACAGACATCATAAAACTCCGATTTGCAGGGAACAGAAATTTGAATATGATAGTGTTTTTATGGAGGAATAAATCATATCTTTTGTTCGTATAATTTTCTGTGCGTAAACACAAGGCACAGCGGAACAGCAAAACCTCTCTCTTTTATCAAGAGAGAGGTTTTTTATATTCTTAATATCCATATGTAATATAGTTTACCAGCGTTCCGTCTTTGTCATAAGTGGTGTATTTTATCATATCGTCATCTGCGTCATAATCATATACAGAATAACTTTCAAGAATTCCTTCTCCGTTATAAACGCTTACCTTTGTGGGCTTGCCCTTTGAATTCCGTTCATATATGCTGTCGGACATAAGGTTGAAAGTTCCGTCTTCATTATGATAATATGAGTATCTTATCACATTATTATCGCCGTCATATTCATATTCATAGTAATCGGTGAGTAATCCGTCATAACGATAATTTTCCTGTTTTATTCTGTTACCGTTTCCGTCATATTCAGATAATGCGTAAAAATAAAGTGTCTTGTCTTTTTTATATGCAGACAACTTAATCATATTATTATCCGAATCATATTCGTATGAATAATAATATCTGGGAGTTCCGTCGCTGTTGTATATATCATCTGTGAGTTCGTTTCCGTCCGAGTCGTATGTGAGTATATGGTATCCGCTTAAAGTTCCGTCTGCTTCATAATTGTTTATCTTTATCTTATTGCCGTATGAATCATATTCATATGTATCATACTGACTGATAGTTCCGTCTGCTTTATAGACATCTCTTCTTACCTGAAGTTTCTCTTCTTTGATTTCTTCATCTTCTTTGTTTTCTTCGTTTTCCTTGACTTCTTCGGTTACAATTCCGTCATTTGTAATAACGGCAGTCTGACCGTTTGTAAGTTCTTCGGTTTTATCTTCTGATGTAACGACAACAACGCCTTCGATAACTTCAACCGAGGTTGTTTCGGTTTCTATATCATAGGTTACTCTGAATGTTGTTCCTCTTACTGCGAGAGTAACGTTCGGGGTTGTTACCTCAAAATAAGATTCTTCCGTGAGTTTGTTTTCGATTTCGATAAGCGATGTTCCGTAAAGAAGATTTATTGTTATGTTTCCGCTTTTTTCCGTTCCCGTTGCTTTAAGAACAAACTTTGTGTTTTCTTCGGCAAGAATATGCTTGTCACTGTCAGCCAGAAGTTCCGCTTTTGAACTCTCGCCCGTTTCGACTGTATCCTCGGAAATAAGTTGCAACCCTTCAAAAGCGTTCATCTTTTCATCTCGTAAGACGGTTACTTCGCCTTCAAAATGATTGATTTTTACAACGCGGTAGACTTCTTCTTTCTTACATCCCGAAAAAATCATAGAAACCGCTATAACAAGAACTAATCCTATGCTGATTTTCTTCATCTTTTTTCTCCTTACTGTTTTTTAAAAGTATAACATTTTGTCGGCAAAAAATCAACAATCTCAAAGCAAACAAAAATAAGACAACGCTTCGACATTTTCATCTGAATACTCAATTTCTTTCGAGAAATTCTTTGCGATAAGAGAACAATTTTCCAGAGAAAAATCACTCTTTGAAAAAAGAAACGAGAGCAGACAGACGCTTGTTGCCATAAGGTTTATTTTAAGGATTATTTCGCCGTCATAAACGGATTTGAGAAAGTATCTCCATATATAACGAAAGCGGAACTGTAACAATTACGACAGAATACAATGCCGACGGAACAGAAAAACCATAACCCTATAACAAAAACACCTCTTTATTAAAAGAGGTGTTTTTTATGCTATTGTAACAAAAAGAAAATTCTGTTATAATTTCCTTATAACTGAAAAACGGAGTTGAAAGAATTTGAAAAACAGATTTTCTTCTTATATAAAACTATCGGGAATAATCTTTTCGCTGATTGTAACCTTTGTTATGATTGTTATGAATATCCCCGAAGAAATCGAAATCATAGCCGAGGATACCTTATATCAGAAAGCGAAAGTAATCCCCTCTGATGTTAAAATCATCGCGATTGATGAAATAACCCTCAAGGATTTAGGTCCCTATAACGAATGGGACAGAGGCTTTTTTGCCGACCTTATAGAAACCCTCAATTCAGATGAAAACACTGCCCCGAAAGTTATCGGATTTGATGTTATCTTTTCGGGAACAAACAATTCATCGGGCGAGAAAAGGCTTTCAGAGGCGATAAAAAATTCCGATAATATAGTTCTTGCGTCAAAACTTGAAACCGATTCGCGAATTATGAAATCAGAAAACGGAGAGTATTTTATAGATTATTACATAAGCGAAGAAGTAACCGCCTATGACGAAATTTCTTCTTCTGCCGATTCGGGATTTACAAACGCCATTTTAGATGACGACGGCTATGTAAGAAGATATTATACAGTAATATCTTCGGGCGATAAATCCTATAAGGGATTTTCTTATGCCGTTGCCGAAAAGGCTTTCGGAAAAGACGCTCTTTCGCATCTTGCTCCGATAGTTGAAATAGGCTATTCGGGAAACCCAGGGGATTACGAAATAATACCTATGTCAAAAGTTCTTGACGGTTCTGTTCCTTCGGGGTATTTCAAAGACTGTATCGTTCTTGTCGGCGCTTATGAAGAGGGAATGAGGGATTCTTACCGAGTTCCCATATTCCGCTCGGGAGAGATGTATGGCGTTGAATGTCAGGCAAATGCGATAACCGCTTTTTCAGAAAATCTTATCATAAAGAAATCTCCCTTATGGGCAGAACTTGTTATCGCCATAGCGGTTCTTATCCTTTCGGGATATGTTATGATGAAGAAAAAGACAAAAGGCTCGGTTGTTGTTCTTTTTGGCGTTGTGATTTTGTATCCATTGTTGTCGCTCGCCGTTTTTGAGATTTTAAGCGTCAAACTCTCTCTTATATATGTTCCGATAGGGGCAGGAATTCAGTTTCTTACATTTCTTCTTATAAGATATATCGAGCTTCAGAAGAAAAGAGCAGACGAAATGCAGAAGATGCTTTTTTCTATGGCGGATTCTATGGCCGAAGCGATTGAAGGAAGAACTCCCTATAACGCAAATCACACAAAGAATGTTGCAAAGCGCTGTATGGAAATGCTTGACTACATAAACAAGATGCATAAAGAAAAACGAACAGAAATGCATTTCTCGAAAAAGGATAAAAACCAGCTCTATCTTGCGGCTATGCTCCATGATATAGGAAAAATGGATGTTCCCGTTGAGGTTATGGATAAGCCGACAAAACTGGGGGCAATCGAAGAAAAACTCCTCTCTCGGCTCGAAATAATTTCCCTTAAAATAAGAAATGATATTTTATCGGGAAGAGTAACAAAAGAAGAGGGCGAAGAAAAAATATCCCATATAGAAGAATTCATTTCAAATCTGGGTGAATACAACTGCGGAAGACCGCTTAAAGAAGACGAACTTGAATTCATAGACGAATTTTCATCTATGGTTTATGTTTCAGAAAACGGAGAGGAAATCCCCTATCTTACCGAAGAAGAAACAAACGACCTTCATATAGAAGCGGGAACATTATCCGAAGAAGAACGAAAGATAATGCAGGGCCATGTTTTATATACAGATAAAATACTCAGCCATATGCATTTCGGCGAAGATTTTTCAGATGTAAGGGCTATGGCTTCAAATCACCACGAACTGCTCAATTCAAAGGGGTATCCTAAGGGAATAGGCGAAGAAAATCTTGATGTTATGACAAGAATTCTTACCATTATGGATATATATGATTCCCTTATTGCAGACGACCGCCCATATAAAAAAGCAAAGCCGAATGATATTGCCTTTAAAATTCTTGATGACGAGGCAAAGGCAGGAAAAATCGACAGTGAACTTTTAAAAATCGCAAAAGAAATCTGGCTTGACTAAAAGGAGAAGAAATATGAAAAAAATCAGCATAGGATTAGTTATTGTTATGGCGGTTTCTATGATTTTTTCGGGATGTAAGAAAGAAGAAGTCTACCGCGTTGTAAAAATCAATCATTTTGAGGGCGAAGTAACCGTCCTGCGAGATGAAAAGATGAACGCTTTTGAAGGGTTGCAACTTATTTCGGAAGATACAGTCGAAACGGGAGAAAGCTCAACAGTTGAACTTTTAGCCGATAGTGACAAGCATATTCTTGCCGAAGAAAACACAAAGTTTGTTCTTAAAGCAACGGGAACGGAAAAAAGCGGAAACATAACAATAAATCTTCTTTACGGAACATCGCTTATCGAAATCGAAAACAAACTTTCTGAAGAATCTTATTTTGAGGTAACAACCCCGAATGCTACCCTTTCGGTAAGAGGAACGACATTTGAAGTAAATTATGATGAAGAAACCGAAACAACCTCGGTTGAAGTTATCGAAGGCGTTGTTGCCGTTGAAACCGAAGATAAATCAGAAGAACTTACAGCAGGAAAAACTGCAGTTGTTACCGCCGATGAAATTGTTGTTGAAGATAAATCGGAAGATGAAGAAAAATCTGAAGAAGAACCGAAAGGCCCGAGAACAGAGAGAGAAGATAACGAAGATGGAACATATTATATACGCGAATATGATGCTGACAACATACTGATAAAATCCAGTCATTATAAATCTGACGACACGCTTGATTATTATTATATATACAAATATGATTCAGATGGGAATAAGATAAAAACAAGTTCCTACAATGCCGACGGAACACTTGATTGGTATTGCATATATGAATACGATTCAGATGGGAATAAGATAAAAACAAATTATTACAATGCCGACGGAACGTTTAAATATTACTGGACAGATGAATACGATTCTGATGGTAATGAGATAAAAGAAAGTCGGTATAAAAACGACGGAACGCTTGATTTTTACCGCACATATGAATACGATTCTGATGGTAATAAGATAAAAGAAAGTTATTACAAAGACGATGGAACGCTTAATTATTACTATACATTAGAATACGATTCAGATGGGAATAAGATAAAAACAAGTTTCTACTATGCCGACGGAACGCTTGATTTTTACCGCACATATGAATACGATTCGAATGGTAAAATGATAAAAGTAAGCAGATACAACGAATACGGAACGCTTGAGAGTTCTCAAACATTCTGATAATTAAAAAGCGCCTCTTTTAACAGAGGTGCTTTTTGTTGTCATCTTTTTAAAAATATGCTATAATCTTAAAGAAGTAGTTTTTAAAACGGGAGAATTTTTATGAAAAAACAGAAATTTCTGCGATATGTTCACTCATATTCGCTGTTGTGTTTGTTGTATCTTATTTTTTGAGAATCCCCTTTCTTTTCAGGTTTTTCTATATATGGGAAAACGCATTTATAATCTTGCTTTTCTTGGAACTTTATATGGAACAGTTTGAGGAATGAATTTATCTATAACGGGAGTTAATATGATGAAAGATTACGGAACAAAAATACAGGTCGGAAACGGAAAAATAAATGTGTATTCCGAAGGCAACGGCGATAATACAATCGTTATGCTTTCGGGCGCAGGAGTTTCTTCACCCGTGCTTGAATACAGACCACTCTATCGCATAATGTCTGACCGATACAGAATTGCTGTAACGGAAAAATCAGGATATGGCCTTACCGAAAGCACAGGTACTGCGCGTACTGTTGAAAATATGGTGAATGAAAACAGAGAGGCATTGCTTGGTGCCGGTATAAAACCACCATATATCCTTATGGCACATTCCTATTCGGGATTTGAGGCAATATACTGGGCAAACACCTTTCCCGATGAGGTAATTGCCGTTATCAGCGTTGATATGGGGCTTCCCGAAACAGCTGTTGAAATGGGAAAAGTTCTCTCTCCCGAAAAGGTTGAGGCAAATATAAAAAGTACACAGAAGCTCTATTCAAAAATCAAAAAAAGAGGATTTCTTACAAAGCTTTTCAGAAACAGGCTCGAAAATGCTTCGGGACTTATGACATCCGACTATCTCAGCGATGATGAAAAGAAATTGTATGAAGAGTTGTTTTACAGAAATCTTGGCAATGCCGACATTTTTGAAGAAAACAGAAATCTTGTTTCAAACGGAGAAAAAGCAGGAAAAACAGGAAAACTCAGAGTGCCTGCTTATTTCTACATCAGCGATATGAAGGTGCCGATAAAAAATGGGTCATGGCGTGAGAATGCTGTCAGGTATGCCGAAAGTATCGGTGCAGAATATAAACTTACCGATAAGGGACATCTTATGTATACAAGAATTCCCGAACAGATGGCAGATGATTTTAATAAATTTCTGTCGACCGTTTTATAAATAAATGATAAAAGCCGTATTCTTTCTTGGAATACGGCTTTTTGTTTATATATGTTAAGAATTTCAAAAAAGTGACGATATATATAATATGGTGGCTTATCAAAAAATTCAGGAGGGATTAATATGTTAAGAATAAAGGATTATTCGTTTTTATTTAACCAGACATTCGGCACAAAAAATAATAATGGTTTAATAAACAATATTAAGGTTTCAAGTTTATCAAGCCTTTCTACACAGCAACAGTTGAAAGCCGCAGGAATAAATACAAACAGCGCACAATATAAAGCGGCTATAAAAGAAATGTCAAAACATCCTGGTAGTATGGGTATGTCTACAAATGTACAAGCAATTAAAAATATTATGAATAGTTATGATAAAGACGGAAACGAAATTGACCCCAATACAGGTATGACGGGTATGTTTGTAACAGAAGAAACTGCTCATTTGAGGAAAAAAATTGTTTCTATACCTGAAAGTAGTAAGGAAGAACTCTTTGAGTATACCAAAAAGACATTTTTAAAGTATAATGGAATGACTGCACCAGAAGGAAATGAGCGTTCAGAGATATTTTTGGATTTGCAACGAAAGACAAACAAAGATGACCGTCTGGCAGCATCCTGGACATTATCGCAATACGGAAGAGCCTATGCGAAAGCATTTGTTTCGGCAGTAAAGTCGGTAGATTCAAATTGGGACTATGGCAAACCTATTCCAAAAGGTGCTTTAGATAATATCACAAGAGAATCTGTTGAGAGTCATCTCGTTCAAAACGGAAACACTTTGGAAGCAAAAAAATTGAATATCAGAATATAAACTCAAAGCCGTATTCTTTCTTGGAATACGGCTTTTTTATTGAAATGACTTTCTCTGTGTGGTATAATTACAGAAAAATCAAGAGAAGGCAGTCCTGCCGAAAAGGACAACTCAGGCTGTTATTTCATAGAAGACACCATAAGACTGAGAAAGCCCGAAATCATTTCTTCGGATAAAGAGTTCTGCGATTGTGAATTTCGCTGGACTTTATCTGAAAACAACGCCCACGGAAAAAGCATCGGCAAGACCCTGCCTGCCGTTCCGACAGAAATAACAAACATTTATCCGAAAGAAGAGTTTACAGTAATAAACGCCGCTGAAATCCCTTGTAATCAGGTTTTAGGCGCATATGTCGTAAGGTTTGAAAGGTAATTTTTTCCTCAAAAAACATATCCTTTTGCCATTGGGTGGTCCTGATGGGGAACTCGGCGCGTCGCTCCGTTATCTCAATCAGAGATACTCTGCACCATGGAACGAAATCAAAGGCGTTCTCACAGACATCGGAACAGAAGAACTCGCACACATGGAGATGATTCAGGCTATTCTCTATCAGCTGACAAGAAATCTCTCTATCGATGAAATAAAGAAGAGCGGTTTCGACACTTATTTTGTCGACCACACAGCAGGAATCTATCCCGTTGCCGCATCGGGAACACCTTTTACAGCATCTTATTTCCAGTCGAAAGGCGACATTGTTACAGACCTTAACGAAGACCTTGCCGCTGAACAGAAGGCAAGAACGACTTATGACAATATCCTTCGCCTTATCGACGACCCCGATGTAAGAGACCCGATTAAATACCTCCGCGAAAGAGAACTCGTTCACTACCAGAGATTCGGTGAAGCTCTCCGTCTTGCGACGGATAATCTCGACTCAAAGAATTTCTATGCGTTTAATCCTTCGTTTGACAAGTGAATTAAACACCCCTCTCCACAACGGAGAGGGGTTTATTTTACTATTCTTCAAGTGCTTTTATGACTTCATCGCGATAAGGGATAGACCCCACGGCGCCCGGTCTTGTGACCGCTATTGATGACGCTTTGGCGCTCATTTTAAGTATATCGGGGATTTCCATTTTATTCATAAGGCCAGCGAGGAAATAACCTGTGAAAGTATCTCCTGCGGCTGTTGTGTCAACCGCTTTAACCTTGAATATCGGCTGTGAATAGCGGTTATTCTTATCGGCATAGACTGCGCCGTCTTTTCCTAAGGTAAGAACAATCTGTGCATCGGGATAAAGTTCTAAAAGTTTATCTAAAATTTCTTCGGGGTCTGAAAGACCTGTAACCTGTCCGCCCTCAATTTCGTTAAGAAGAAAAACGCTTATCTTTTTAAGGTCACAAGCGGAAAGTTTTTCATCATAGGGAGAAGGGTTAAGGGCAATCTTCATTCCCTTTTCATAAGCCTTGTCGATGATATAGGGAAGCATATTTACTTCGTTCTGTAAAAGAAGAATATCCCCTTTTTCAAAATGTGATAAAACATCATCGACAAATTCTTTTGTAAGACACTGATTTGCACCGCCATAAAGAAGAATACAGTTCTGCGCATTCTCGTCAACCTGAATTATGGTGTGGCCTGTTTTTTCGTCAATCTTTTTTATATAGTCGGAATTAACTCCGTATTCCTTACAAGCGTCTAAAAACATTTCACCGTCTTCGCCTATCATTCCACTATGATAAACGTCAGCACCTGCCTTTGCGAGCGCCATAGACTGATTTATACCCTTTCCGCCGAGAAAGATATTCATATCAGAAGTAGTAAGTGTTTCGCCCGGCTGAACGATATGATTGACGCTGTAAACATGGTCGATATTCATCGAACCTATTGTCAATGCTTTCATATAAACCTCCGTTATCCGAATGTCCTGCCTTAAAAGAGGCAGGACACGGATTTTTTTATGACAGATTAACCTGCGTTTTCTGCAGTAACGAGTTTAACTTCAACAGGGATAGAAGCGGGAACTTCTTCGCCGTTCATAAGCTTTATCGCTGTATCAACCGCAGTAGCACCGATAAGGTCAGGCTGCTGTGCGATAGTAGCACTCATCTTGCCGTCCTTTATAGATGCGATAGCGTCGTCTGTTGCGTCGAAACCTACAACTATAATCTTCTTTCTTGATGCGGAAATCGCTTCCATAGCACCGAGAGCCATTTCGTCGTTAGCGGCGAAAACAGCCTTTATATCTCCGTTTGCCTGAAGCATATTTTCCATAACTGTCATACCCTTTGTTCTGTCGAAATCAGCGGGCTGACTTGCTACTACATCGAGTTTAGCGTCTGCTATGTTGTGGAAACCTGTTCCTCTGTCGATAGCTGCTGACGCACCGCTTGTTCCCTGAAGTTCTGCAACCTTAGCGCCTTCGCCTACTTTATCAACGATGAACTGTGTTGCAAGTTCAGCACCGAGAACATTGTCCGATGCAATCTGACAGTCGATTTCAACGCCGTTTACAACACGGTCTGCTGAAATAACCTTTACGCCCTTGTTTACAGCGTCCTGAACAACAGAAGAAACTGTATCCGAGTTAACGGGGTTAACGATAAGAACGCTTACTTTCTTTGCGATAAGGTCTTCGATATCGCTTACCTGCTTTGCGGCGTCATCACCTGCGTCAACAACTATGAGCTGAACGCCTGCTTCGTCTGCTGCCTTTTTAGCACCCTCAACGAGAGTTACGAAGAACGGGTTATTCTGTGTTGAAACTGAAAGACCGATTGAACCGTTGCCCTGATAATCAGAAACAACTCCGTTATCTTCACCGTCTATGGTTATAAGTGCACATCCTGAGAATGAAAGCATCATAAGTGCACTTAACATAATTGTCAATAATCTTTTAATGGATTTCATCAAATTACCTCCTATGCCAAAATCGAATTATCTCTTGCGGTCTGATAATACAGCAACGAGAATTACAACAGCCTTGATAACATCCTGATAGTATGTTGATACTTCGAGAAGGTTCATACCGTTATTGAGAACTGCTATGATAAGAACACCTGCGATTGTTCCTGTTATCTTACCGCGTCCGCCGCTCATTGATGTTCCGCCGAGGGCAACTGCCGCTATGGCATCGAGTTCATAACCGTCGCCGAGTGTCGGCTGTGCTGAGTCAAGACGGGAGATAAGGATAAGACCTGTGAGTGCTGCCATAAAGCCTGATATAGCATAAACGATAATCTTTGTGAGTGTTATATTTACACCAACGAGTTTAGCACACTTTGCGTTGCTTCCTGTTGCATAGATTTTTCTTCCGAATGTTGTTTTATTGAGGATGAAGAAGAATACAACAAGTGCGAAGATGAGAAGTATTGCGGGGATAGGAATGTTGCAGAAGTTACCTTTACCGATAAGTTTGAATGCAAACTGATTTCCTCTGTCGCCTATACTCTTTGCGATGTTTGAAATAGGCTTACCGTCTGTCAATATAAGCGCGAGACCTCTGTATGCTGTCATTGTTATGAGTGTTGCTATGAAGGGCTGAAGTCTTCCCTTTGTAACCAAAAGTCCGCTTACAACGCCAAGGATTACGCCTGAAATAAGTGCGATAATCATAGCGAGGATTGCGGGGCAGCCTTCCATTATGAGTTTAGCACAGATAACTGCACTGAGAGCGAGTGTTGAACCAACCGAAAGGTCGATACCATCCGAAAGGATAACGCAGGTCATACCGAATGCTATGAGTCCGTTGAAGGTTGCCTGACGGAGAAGGTTTAAAAAGTTACCCGCTGTTCTGAATTCGGGGCTTATGATACTGATAACTGCGACTAAAAGAATAAGTGCTATAAAAGCGCCATATTCACTTATATATGATACCCAGCTCTTTTTATTAAGAGCAACATTTTCTTTGTTTCCCATTACAAAGTACCTCCTGTGGCTAATGTCATTACTTTTTCCTGATCCGCTTCGTTAGCGTCTATAATTCCTGTTACCTTTCCTTCGTGAACAACCATTATTCTGTCGCTCATTCCAAGAACTTCGGGGAGTTCAGAAGAAACAAGAATAATCGCAACGCCCTTTGCGGCAAGGTCATTGATAACGCTGTAAATTTCCTTCTTAGCACCTATATCAACGCCTCTTGTAGGTTCGTCGAGAATAAGTATCTTAGGGTCGGTATAAACCCATTTAGCGAATACAACCTTCTGCTGATTACCGCCCGAAAGGTTGTTGCATTCGTGCTGTGGGCCGAAGCATTTTATTCTGAATTCGTCAATTCCCTTCTTGACGATTTCTTCAACCTTTGCTTTTTTAACAACGCCCTTATCCGAAACTTTATCGAGGTTCGCGAGAACGATATTTTCAGAAATGCTCTTTTCAAGAAGTAAGCCTTCTGTCTTTCTGTCTTCTGTTATAAAGCCTATTCCTGCCTTTATAGCGTCCTGTGCGGACTTTATCTTCATTTCGTTTCCTTCAATGAAAATCTTTCCGCTGTCAAGAGGAAGGTTTCCGAAAATGGCCTGCATAATTTCTGTTCTGCCGGCCCCCATAAGTCCCGAAACGCCGAGAACTTCTCCTGCTTTAACGCTGAAATTTACATCTTTGAATTTCTTTTCTTTTGTAAGCCCTTCAACACGGAGTTTTTCTTCGCCGATTTCAACTCCCTCACGCTTAGGATATCTTTCACCGATTTCTCTTCCTATCATCATCTTTACGATATCATCCATTGTGATATCCTTGATGAATTTTGTATCGACATATGTTCCGTCACTGAGGATTGTTATTCTGTCGCAGAGTTCGAAAATTT
>JAGAJQ010000074.1 GCA_017828955.1 Oscillospiraceae bacterium | reverse complement strand
CTCGTTGATATGTTCGATACATTAGGAACACTTTACGGAACAGCTTCAGAAGCAAATATGCTCGACGAAAACGGTGACCCCATAAGAGTAGGCAAAGCTATGATGTCAGACTCAATAGCAACAGTTACAGGTTCACTTTTCGGAACATCAACCTGCACAACATTCGTTGAATCAGCATCAGGTGTTGCAGCAGGCGGAAGAACAGGTCTCGCTTCTCTTGTAACATCAATCTGCTTTGCTATATGCCTCTTCTTCAGCCCTCTTGCAAGCATCATTCCCTCAGCAGCAACAGCACCCGCACTCATCTATGTAGGTGTTCTTATGCTCAAGAACTTTGCAAAGGTTGATATGGAAGATTTAGGCTCAGCAGTTCCTGCATTTTTAACTCTCGTTATGATGCCTCTTACATACTCTATCTCAAATGGTATCGGTATCGGTGCTATCGCTTACACACTCATTGCTCTCGCAACAAAGAAATACACAAAGAAGGACATCACTGTTACAATTATAGCAGCACTCTTTGTTATCCGTTTCATCTTTGTAACAATGTAGTGGGGCAGCCCCCACGGGCAGATCGCCACGGACTTTTGTTAAGTAAATAAAAAAGAGCTCGGTAACGAAGAATTTCGTTATCGGGCTTTTGTTTTGACGGTGAGCCACCGCTGGCATATCGTCACGGACTTTATTAAGAATAATAAAAAAGAGCTCGGTAACGGAGAAATTCGTTATCGGGCTTTTATTTTGCGGAGAGCCACCGCGGGCATATACATAAAAACAAAAAGACCCGACTTGGTTCAAGGCAAACGAGCGAGCACGGAGCCCGTGCAGGCACCGCGTGACCGCGGAGGACAATTCGTTTCGGAGTTTGCTATATAAATAAGTTTACCACGCGGTAAAAATGAAGAGACTGTGCTTTTACCGAAATCAAGCGTAAAAACAAAAAGACCCGACTTAGTTCTAGGCAAACGAGCAAGCACGGAGCCCGTGCAGGCATAAAAAAGAGCACTCTTAGGAGTGCTCTTTTGCTTTTTCTTAAAAATGAAGAGACTGTGCTTTTTACAAGGAAGTTTCCCGAAGTTGTACGAGGGTACTACGAGGGGAACTGACACAGTAAAAAGTGCGGGATTTTCATTTTTACTTTGTGAGGTTCCAGATGTCGCGTGCGTAGTCTTCTACTGCTCTGTCTGCTGAGAAGATTCCTGCGCCTGCTATGTTGTTGAGAGACATCTTGTTCCAAGCTGTTGTATCCTTATACTTTTCTGATGAGAACGCCTGTGCTCTCTGGTAATCAGCAAAGTCAGCGAGAACCATATAAGGATCCTTATATCTGAGGCTGTTTGCAACTTCTTCGAATGTGCAACCATTTATGCCACGATACATTCTTTCGATAGCCGCTCTGATGATGTAGTTATCGTTGTAGTAGTTTTCAGGGTTATAGCCTGAAGCCTTTTTCTGAAGAACTTCATCTTTGAGCATACCGAATGTGATGATGTTATCTTTTCCTACTGCATCGCCGATTTCGATGTTAGCGCCGTCGAATGTTCCGAGTGTCACGGCACCGTTGAGCATAAGCTTCATATTACCTGTTCCCGAAGCTTCTGTTCCTGCGAGAGAAATCTGTTCTGAAATATCACTTGCGGGCATAAGGATTTCTGAAAGTGTAACCTTATAGTCTTCGAGGAAGTAAACAGCGAGCTTATCCTTGATCTTATCGTTCTTTCTGATTTCTTCAGAGATAGCCCAGATCATCTTGATAATCTGCTTAGCGAGATAATATCCGGGTGCTGCCTTAGCTGCGAAGATATATGTCTTTGGTGTGAAATCCATATCGGGATTTTCAAGAAGCGCATTATACTGTGCGATGATGTTAAGAGCGTTGAGGTGCTGACGCTTGTATTCGTGGAGACGCTTTACCTGAACGTCGAAAATGCTGTCTGTATTAAGAACAACGCCCGAATGCTGCTTGATGTATTTTGCGAAAGTTTCCTTATTCTGCTTTTTAACTTTAGCGAGCTTATTAAGAACCTGTGTGTCATTTTCGAATACGCAGAATTTCTTGAGCTCAGAAGCGTCCTTAAGGAACTTATCGCCGATTGTTTCAGTAAGAAGCTTTGTAAGACCGGGGTTTGACTGATAAAGCCATCTTCTGTAAGCGATACCGTTTGTAACATTCTTGAACTTATGAGGTGTATCGATATACTCGTTATTGAAAACTTCGTGCTTGATGATTTCAGAATGGAGCTTTGATACGCCGTTTACGCTGTGTGAAGCGTCGAGACAGAGGTTAGCCATATGGATCTGGTTGTTCTGAATGATAGACATTCTTGAAACTCTGCCTGCGTCGCCTGTTCTTTCCATAAGAGCAGAGCAGTATCTCTGGTTGATTTCGCAGATGATTGAGTAGATACGGGGAATAACTTCCTTAACGAGATTCTGATCCCATTTTTCGAGAGCTTCCGCCATAACTGTATGGTTTGTATATGCGAATGTATTACGAACGATATGCCAAGCCTTGTTCCAGCTATAACCGCAATCGTCGAGAAGAATTCTCATAAGTTCGGGGATAGCGAGTGTGGGGTGTGTATCGTTGATATGTATAGCAACCTTTTCGTGAAGGTTATCGAGTGTTCCGTAAACGCTCATATGATGGTTTACAATGTCACCCACAGAAGCGGCGCAGAGGAAATACTGCTGACGGAGACGGAGTGATTTTCCTTCTAAATGGTTATCGTTGGGGTAAAGAACCTTTGAGATAGCCTGAGCCATACTGTTCTGACCGAGAGCCTTTGCATAATCACCCTGATTGAACATAGCCATATCGAATGAGGGAGATTTTGCCTGCCAGAGTCTTAAAACAGAAACTGCTTCCGAGTCGTAACCTGAAACATACATATCATAAGGAACAGCGAGAACTGTTGAATAGTCAACGTGTGAAACGTGGTGATACTGATTATCCCAGTATTCATTGAGCTTTCCGTCGAAGT
This sequence comes from Oscillospiraceae bacterium, assembly GCA_017828955.1. Classification (GTDB taxonomy): domain Bacteria; phylum Bacillota; class Clostridia; order Oscillospirales; family Ruminococcaceae; genus RGIG4131. The sequence goes on along the minus strand of JAGAJQ010000074.1, from coordinate 4,214 downwards.
GGATTTCAACAGCCTTATCGAGCTTGGGAACAAGCCATACCTGACCGCCGGGGAGCCAGTTATCAGGAAGTTCTGTCTGCCAGCCGTTTTCGATCTTCTGACGGAAGATACCGTATTCATAACAGATTGAATAACCCATACCTGCATAGCCCTGTGTTGCAAGACCATCGAGGTAGCAAGCCGCAAGACGACCGAGACCGCCGTTTCCAAGACCAGCGTCGGGTTCGTATTCATAGATATTATCAAGCTTGATGCCGTATTCCTTGAGAACATCACGAACTTCGTTCTGAATACCGAGGTTATAGAGTGATGTCTTTAAAGAACGACCCATAAGGAATTCCATTGAGAGATAGTAAATCTGCTTTTTACCTTCGGAATGAACCTTATTCATAAACTTTCTGCGTTTTCTTCTGAGGTGTGAAACAACAACTGATGCGAGTGCTTCATACACCTGCTTATCTGAGGCTTCGTTGGGTTCGAGGTTATAATCCATCTGAACCTTCTGAAGAAACTCTTCCTTGAGCTGCTTTTTAGTAAGTTCTGCCATATGTTAACCACCTATCATATATATATAAATATTTATGCAACAAACATTATACACCAAACCCCCGATTTTTTCAATAAGAAAACGATACCAACAACAGAAAATCGGGAATATAGCACATTTTTTTCAGATTTTTTACCATTTCATAGTCAAATAGACTTAAAATCACACTCTTTTTCTTATTCTGAACAGAGTTGAAACACCCACAACGCCGAGCGCTACTGCCGCGGCTATTCCGAATGAACGAAGTAAATTCTCGAAAAAGAGTTCTGAATTATTGGTTGTGAAGTAAAGCATTGTGTCGTAGATGAGTTTTCCCGGGACTAAAGGAATAAGCCCTGTTACGAGATAGACTGTAACGGGGGTTTTGTTTACTCTTGCAAAAATTTCGCAGTATACTGTCATAACTGCCGCTGCGAAAAGATAAGCGACAGTTTCGGGCTCTGGCACAAAATATTCCGCTAAAATAAAAGCGCTATGTGAAACAACACCCGCAAGGCAGGAAAATATAAGGTTTTTACCCTTTATCCCGAAAATGACCGCAAAAGCAAGTGACGAAAGAGCGACAGATACAAAATCTAAAAGAATATTCATATAAGCGCCCCCTTTGCAAAGAAAACAACGGCAACGCCTATGGCTATCCCCGAGGCTGTGAGTATCGCCTCTGAAAGACCCGATATCCCCGAAAGATAATCCTCTGACATAAAATCACGCATACAGTTTGTAAGTGCTATTCCGGGAACCAAAGTTATAAGCGCGCCCGTCATTGCAATATCGGAATGTGAACAGAAACCAAAAAGTGATGAAAGTGAGGTTATAACCGCTATTAAAGCGGACGCGATTATGCTTGTGAAAAAGTTATTGAAACGCTGTTTTTCGAGGAAAAATAAAATTATTCTTGTTATCGCCGCCGAGAAAAGAGCTGTCAGCATATCACCGATACTTCCGCCTAAAGAAAGAGAATATGAAAGTCCTACCGCGGCGAAAGCAATAGTTTCCGCTAAAAGACCCGAACCTTTTTCTTTTCTTATGTCTTCGAGTTCTTTTCTTGCAACGGAAATATCGGGTTTTGTTTCACATATCTTTCTTGAAAGTGCGTTTAAAAGTTCTAATCTGTGAAGATTTGTGTCCTTTCCCTTTATGCGCATTGTTTTTGTGAGCGGTTCGCCGTCTTTTTCAGAAACCGTTGCGACGATGTTTACGTGGGTTGCCGAAACGGAACATTTATCATATCCATAGGATTTAAGGATAAGTTCCATAGTTTCTTCAACTCTTCTTATTTCAGCGCCGCAATGCAGAAGTTCGGCACCCATATCAACCGCAAAAGAAAGCGTTGTTCCTTTCATAGAAATCCTCCGTATTTAAAAAGACAACAAAGGCTTTCTCGCATCCTTTGTTGTCTTTGTGTCGTTAAAATTATTCAGCCTTTATCTTATCTGATGAGATGATAACGGATATTGTTCCGAATGGGAAGCAGATAGGCATTACAAACATTGAGCCCTTTGTTGAAAGTTCGATTTCTTCCTTTGAAATCTGAGGTTCAAGCTGAAGTTCGATCTGCTTGTTGTTTGACATATTTACTGTGAAAAGTCCGTTATGTAAATTAAGGAATTCCGCAACAGATTCTCTTGTGAGTTCATCGAAACTGTTGAGTTCTTCATGTGAATATCTCTTTGCGAATTCGATCATAGCAGTTTCGGGACCTTCGATAGCTGTAAATACTTCGCCCTTTCCGTTTACCATCTGATAAGAGATTTTTTCTGCCTTATAAGATGTTATCGCTTCGGGTGCTAAGGGAATGAAATCATCGCCTATGAAACGGATGATGTTCTTGAATACGAGTGATGTGTATTCTGTAAAGAATTCAACATCTGACTCGAATGTATTGAAGATATAAAAATTGCGGATAATTGTGTCGATCTTGCGGTTCTGATCGTCTGTGAAATCTCTTTCTTCGATAAGGTTGTTTTCCTTATACTTAGCGAGAGCGTTTGCAAACTGTTCGTTAGTAAGATAGCCCTTGTCAACAAGTGCCTGTCCGATAACGAGGTGAGCCTGCTTCTGATTTGAGAGAAGTGTTTCTACCTGTGATTCTGTCATATAGCCCTTATCAACGGCGATATCACCGAATCTTTTATCCATTCTCTGCTGTTCAGCGTGAACTTCGTCAACCTGTGCTGCTGTCATATATCCTGCGTTGATAGCAAGAACACCGAGTTTAGCACGTGCGAATTTCTGCATTTCGAGAGCTTCTATAAGCTGCTGTTTTGTAACGAGTTTTTCGTTAAAAAGATAGTTTCCGAAAAATTGTGTAAACATAATGGGTTACTTCCTTTCGGCAATTTTTTCGATGATTTTTGTAACATCGTCAAAGTTTACGGGTTTCTGTAAGAATTCATAAGCACCTGCTGCTATTGCAATCTTGAGGTTATCCTGTGTTCCTACCGATGAAGCCATAACAACCTTTGCTGATGAGTCGTATGCGAGAATATCTATAAGCGCTTCAACGCCACTCTTCTCGGGCATAACTATATCCATAAAAACAACATCGGGCTTGTTTGCCTTATAAACATCAACAGCCTCGTTGCCGTTTACTGCTTCAAAAACAGTTGTGATTCCGAGTGATGCAAGATGGTCTTTCATCTTCTTTCTGACAAGAACCGAGTCATCACTGATCTGAACTTTAATATCCTTGATTTCCATAATATCTCTCCTCACTTTCAAAGTGTCAAATATACATACTTATTTTATATTATATTTATAAGGATTTCAATAGATTTTAAAAATATTACACAAAAAAACTTAATCCCGATACCATTTTTTGTTTAAAAAATACAACGCCTTTGAGAAAATGTTTGTTTTTGCGATAAAGACAGGTTGCAAAAATATCTGAAATATGGTAAACTCATTTTGTATAACAATCAAAGGAGAATTTTTTATGGCAAACTGGGTAAACAGTTCGGTTTTTTATCACATCTACCCCTTAGGGTTCTGCGGTGCACCTATGCTCAACGCAGGCGGTGAACCCGTTAACAGAATAAAGAAGATTTCGGAATGGATTCCTCATATAAAAGAAGGAAATTTCAACGCATTATATTTAGGCCCTGTTTTTGAAAGTTCGGTTCACGGTTATGATACAAAAGACTACCGCGTTATCGACAGAAGACTCGTAACAAACGCCGATTTCAAGGCGCTTTGTGAAGAACTTCACGAAAACGGAATAAAGATAGTTTTAGATGGTGTTTTCAATCACGTAGGACGCGATTTCTTCGCTTTCAAGGATTTACAGGAAAACGAATATACATCAAAGTATAAAGACTGGTTTTATGTCAATTTTTCGGGAACAAGCCCCTATAACGACCCTTTCTCATATGAAGGCTGGCAGGGACACTATAATCTCGTTAAACTCAACATTTCAAACCCCGAAGTTGCGGATTATATTTTAGGAAGCGTTGAAATGTGGATGGACGAATTCGGTATTGACGGTCTTCGTCTTGACGCGGCTGACTGTGTTGACCTTGAATTTTTCAAGAAACTCCGTAGTTTTACAAAATCAAAGAACCCTGATTTCTGGCTTATGGGTGAAATTATCCACGGCGACTATACGCGCTGGGCAAATAACGATGTCCTCGATAGCGTTACAAACTATGAATGTCAGAAGGGTATCTAT
>JAGAJQ010000073.1 GCA_017828955.1 Oscillospiraceae bacterium | reverse complement strand
TTCAAGCAGTTAAAGGAACGTACTGATAAGTCAAGTTCCTCAATGGTCATCTCAAGGATTTTTTCCTTGCCCTTGTCATCCTTTTCAATCATAATCTCTGTGTTTGAAGCCTCTTCTGAGAGGTCAATAAACGAGAGGAGATGCTCGTTGAGGAATTTGGCAGCGAGTGATACAGCGTCCTTAGCGGAGATTGTACCATCTGTCCAAACTTCTAATGTGAGCTTGTCAAAGTCCGTAACATTTCCCACACGGGTGTTATCGACTTTATAGTTAACCTTTAAAACTGGTGTATATATAGAGTCAACTGCTATTGTGTCAATGGGGAAATCGTGTCTCTGCTTGTTCTTTTCAGCAGAAACATATCCTCTGCCCTTGTCAATAGTGATTTCCATATATAACTTTGCGTCCTTACCGAGTGTTGCGATATGCATTCCGGGGTCAAGGATATCAACTTCAGAATCTGTTTTGATATCGCCCGCAGTAACTTCGCATTCGCCTTCAGCTTCGATAACAACTGTTTTAGGTCCGTCACCGTACATTTTTGCCGTAAGTCCCTTTATGTTAAGGATGATTTCTGTAACATCTTCTTTAACATTAGGGATAGTTGACATTTCATGATGTACTCCGTCAATCTTAACAGAAATAACAGCTACACCATAAAGCGAGGAGAGCAGCACTCTTCTTAAGCTATTGCCAAGAGTAATGCCATAGCCACGCTCAAGAGGAGACACGACAAACTTGCCGTATGTTCCGTTGGTCTTGAGTTCAGCAATCTCTATTTCCGGCTTCTTAATTAAATCAACCATTCAAAACCCTCCTATATTCGCAATATTTAATTTGTATGAGACGCATTTGCGACAATAATGAAAATATGTCGCAAAACGCCCTTCCGATGTGTGAATGTATATCGCTATTACTTGGAGTAAAGTTCTACGATGAGCTGTTCTTCAACTTCAAGGTCGATATCTTCTCTTGCTGCAAGGCGTGAAACCTTAGCTGAAAGAGCTTCCTTATTGTATTCAAGCCACATAGGAACAGGTCTTGAGCTGTTTGCTTCAACGATAGCCTTCATGCTGTCTGTTGTCTTTGTCTTGTCGCAGATAGCAACTGTGTCGCCTGCTTTAACAAGGTATGAAGGAATGTTTACCTTTTTGCCGTTTACTGTGAAATGACCATGAACAACGAGCTGTCTTGCCTGAGCTCTTGAAGCTGCAAAGCCGAGTCTGTAAACGATATTGTCAAGGCGTGATTCAAGGATTGTGAGAAGGTTTTCACCGGCCTTACCCTGCATCTTTTCAGCCATTTCAAAGTAATGATGGAACTGGCCTTCAAGAACACCGTAAAACTTCTTTGTCATCTGCTTAGCACGAAGCTGCATGCCGTATTCTGACATCTTCTTGCGTGACTGACCATGCTGACCGGGAGCACCCTGTCTCTTTTCCTTATTTCTTTCGTCTATTGCGCATTTGTCTGAGTAGCAGCGATCGCCCTTGAGGAAAAGCTTCTTTCCTTCACGACGGCACTGTCTGCAAACTGCACCAGTATATCTTGCCATTTCTATTACACCTCCTGAAATTAGACACGTCTTCTCTTGGGAGGACGGCATCCATTGTGGGGGATTGGAGTAACGTCCTTGATGAGACGAACTTCAAGTCCTACTGTCTGTAACGCTCTGATTGCTGCTTCACGTCCAGCACCGGGGCCCTTAACGTAAACTTCTACGTTCTTGAGGCCGTGTTCCATAGCTGCCTTAGCTGCTACTTCTGCTGCTGTCTGAGCTGCAAAAGGAGTTGATTTCTTTGAGCCTCTGAAGCCAAGTCCGCCTGCTGAAGCCCATGAAATAGCGTTACCCTGTGTATCAGTAATTGTTACGATTGTGTTGTTGAAAGTAGACTGGATATGAACAGCACCGTTTTCAATGTTTTTTCTTTCACGGCGGCGTCTGACAGTAGCCTTCTTTCCCTTAGTTACCTGTGCCATTGTTCATTCCCTCCTTACTTCTTCTTGTTAGCGATTGTCTTAACGGGACCCTTACGAGTTCTTGCGTTTGTCTTTGTTCTCTGTCCTCTTACGGGGAGACCCTTTCTATGACGAACGCCTCTGTAACAACCGATTTCAACAAGTCTCTTGATATTGAGAGCGACTTCACGACGAAGATCACCTTCAACTGTATAGTTCTTTTCGATTTCTTCACGCAGTTTGGCAAAATCATCTTCTGTAAGGTCCTTAACTCTTGTATCGGGATTGATGCCTGTTGCTGCGATGATGTTTTCAGCAGATTTGCGACCGATGCCGTAGATGTATGTGAGGCCGATTTCGACTCTCTTATCCTTAGGCATGTCAACACCAGCAATTCTTGCCATTTTTGCTACACCTCCAAAATTTAGGTCTTAATTAGCCCTGACGCTGTTTGTGCTTCGGATTTTCGCAGATAACCATTATTTTTCCCTTGCGCTTTATTACCTTGCACTTTTCACAGATAGGCTTAACTGAAGGTCTTACTTTCATTGAAAATACCTCCTTATGAGTTGTGCAGATTTTTTCCGCTTTTCGTTTTCGTTTGGTTTATTGAAGTGCTTTTCATAATTTTAAACGGGTTGCCGCGGAGGCTTCAGCATAAGCCCCAATCCCCATTTATAGGTATTACTTAGCTCTCCAAGTAATCCTGCCCTTCGACAGATCGTAAGGTGACATTTCAACTGTTACCTTATCACCGGGAACTATACGGATATAGTTCATACGGAGTTTGCCTGAAACGTGGGCAAGTATCTTGTGACCGTTTGAGAGTTCAACCTGAAACATTGCATTGGGAAGAGCTTCTAAAACGGTTCCTTCAAGCTCGATTACATCTTCTTTAGACATATTTACCTCCCCAGATAAAGTGGTTACGGCAGGCTCTTTCTTATTCTTTCAAGAGCCTTTCTTAGTTTTTTGTCTGTTAGATTTTCGTCTGTCAGAGTGGTATCAAGCGGTTCTATATGCTTAAAACTTTTCTTTTTGGGATTTAAAACCCTATGACGTTTTCCGTCTGAGATGAAAGCAAATGTTCCTTCACACCTTATAACCGCGAAAAGTTTTCCTTTTTCTCCGCCTGCCGTCGCTCTGACGACCTGACCTACGGCAAACATACCGCAAATCAATCGACTTTTGTAAGCAGGATAGGTTTATCGCTTGTTATAGCGACCGTATGTTCAAAGTGTGCGGAAGAAGAACCGCTCTTTGTAACTACTGTCCAGTTGTCGCCAAGAACTCTTACGCCATCGCCTTTGAAGTTAATCATAGGTTCTATTGCAATAACCATTCCTGGAACAAGTCTGGGGCCGTGCCCTGCCTTACCGTAGTTTGGAACTTCAGGTTCTTCGTGGAGTTTTCTTCCGACGCCGTGACCGATATATTCCTTAACTACTCCGAAGCCGAATTTTCTTACATGCTCTTCTATTGCTGCCGAAATATCTCCTATGCGGTTTCCCGCTACGGCTTTTTCAATGCCCTTATAAAGACTTTCTTCGGTTACCCTCATTAAATCTTCATCGTCTTTCGTTATCTTTCCGACAGCGAAAGTTCTTGCACTGTCTCCGTGGAACCCTCCTATAAAAGCACCGACGTCAATGCTGACAATGTCGCCTTCGTGGATTTTTCTCTTACCGGGGATACCGTGGATTACTTCATTGTTGATGGAGATACAGGCACTTGCGGGAAAACCGCCATACCCTAAGAAACTCGGAACAGCACCCTGACCTACGATATAATCGTGGATTATGGTATCAAGTTCTTTTGTTGTCATACCGGGTTTAATGCTTTCCCCTGCGAGCTTTAAAGCCTCGCCTGTTATCCTGCCTGCTATCTTCATCTTTGCAATATCAGATGCGGATTTGATATTTATCATCTTATTTCAAAGCCTCTAAAACAAGCGCTGAAGTTTCTTCAACAGTTTCCTGTCCTTCAACAGTCTTGAGAAGACCCTTAGCAGCATAATAGTCCTTTAAAGGAGCTGTCTGCTTGTGATATGTTTCAAGTCTTGAAAGAACTGTTTCAGGAGCATCGTCTTTTCTCTGAACTGTCTTTCCGCCACACTTATCGCAGATACCTTCAACCTTTGTAGGCTTGTATTCTGTGTGATAAGAGTTGCCACAGTCTTCGCAGACTCTTCTTCCTGAAAGACGCTGTGTGATTTTTTCATCAGCAACGGCGATTTCAAGAACCATATCGATTTTTACGCCCATTTTATCGAGAGCTTCTGCCTGAGGAACGGTTCTTGGGAATCCATCGAGGATATAACCTTCCTTGCAGTCATCTTCGGCAATTCTGTCTTTAAGAATTCCGATAACAACCTCATCGGGAACAAGTGCTCCGCTGTCCATATAAGACTTTGCTTCAAGACCGCTCTTTGTGCCGTTCTTTACAGCCTCACGAAGCATATTTCCTGTTGAGATTGCGGGTATTTTAAGATTGTCGCAGATTACTTCTGCCTGTGTGCCTTTTCCTGCACCGGGAGCTCCGAGAAGAATTAAATTCATAATAAACCTCCAAGCTTACTGAAGGAATCCCTTATGATGACGCATCATAAGCTGGGATTCGAGTGTTCTTACAAGGTCAAGGGCAACGCTTACAATGATGAGTACTGATGTACCGCCCATTGCGATGTTTACATCCGCAACGCCCATTGCTCTTAAAATGTTCTGTGTTACGATAGGAAGTATTGCGATTATTCCGAGGAAGAACGCACCAACAAGAGTGATGTGTGAAAGAACTCTTGCGATATAATCTGATGTAGGCTTACCTGGGCGGATTCCTGGGATACCTCCGTTGCTCTGTCTGAGTCCGTTTGCAATTTCAACGGGATTGAATGACATTGAAACATAGAAATAGTTGAATGCTATGATGAGAAGGAAGTATATAATTGCATATCCTATTGCGTTTGAGTTGAAGAAATTGAGGAAATTGAGATAGAAGTTTTCAAGACCTGTAAGTTCTACCCCTGTAGAAGCCTTCATTATTATCTTCTGGGGATCCCAGATAAACTGAAGTGTCTGGGGGATACTCATAAATGTCATTGCGAAGATGATAGGCATAACGCCTGTTGCCGCAACCTTTATCGGAATATGAGTACTCTGTCCGCCATACTGTCTTCTTCCAACAACTCTTTTAGCATACTGAATGGGAATTCTTCTTTCCGAACTGTTCATGAAAACAACGAATGCTATCATAAGAACGAAAACAACAACAATTCCGAGAACGAGGAAGATATACTGCATATCTGTCTTAACGAGTGTTATAAGCTTCAAGAGTTCTGAAGGACCTCTTGCTATGATACCCGCGAAGAGTATGAGCGAGATACCGTTTCCGAGTCCGAATTCGTTTATCTGATTCCCGAGCCATACAACGATAGATGAACCTGCAACGAAACAAGCAATGATAACAATCATCGCGAATATTCCTTCAGAACCGCCTACATACTGAACAGCACCGTAGTTCTTCATAATTACATAGTAACCGAAGCCCTGTAAAAGTGCTATACCGATTGCGACGATATCTGTTATTTTCTGCAGACGCTTTCTTCCTGTTTCACCCTCTTTAGAAAGTCTTTCGAGGGGAGGAAGAGCGTATGTCAGAAGCTGCATAATAATCTGTGCGTTGATGATAGGTGTGATTGACAATGCAAACACTGTTGCGTTTGAAAGCGATCCACCTGAAAGAATATCCATATAGCTGAATATCGAACCACCGTTCATTTCAAGCATCTGTCTTAAAACCTCACCATCGAGGAAAGGAACAGGAATGAATACTGAACCGATTCTGTAAATAACTATAATGAATATTGTGAAAAGGATTCTTTTTCTGAGGTCTTCGTTTTTCCAAGCGTTTCTGAAAGTTTCAAACACGCTATATCACCTCAGCCTTCCCACCTGCTTTTTCAATCTTTTCCTTAGCGGATTCTGTGAACTTAGCAGCCTTTACTGTAAGGTTCTTTGTAAGATTTCCGTTTCCGAGAATCTTAACTCCGTCAAGTTCCTTCTTGATGATACCTGCTGCGATGAGAAGTTCTGTATCAACAACTGTACCTTCCTTGAACTTTTCAAGTGAAGAAACATTTACTGTTGCATAAGATTTAGCGAAAATATTGTTGAATCCTCTCTTAGGGATTCTTCTTGCCATAGGCATCTGGCCGCCTTCAAATCCTGCTCTGAGTGAACAGCCTGAACGGGCTTTCTGACCCTTATGACCTTTACCTGCTGTCTTTCCGTTACCTGAACCGTGTCCACGGCCCTTACGGAAAGCGTCTTTGCTAGCTCCAGCTGCAGGAGAAAGTTCGTGTAATTTCATTGATTGCACCTCCCAGCTTATTCTACTACTTCAACAAGATGTGAAATCTTTGCGATTTTACCCTTAGTCTGAGCGTTGTCGGGCTGTTCAACAACCTGACCGATTTTCTTGAGACCTAAAGAGTGAGCTGTGGCAATCTGCTTTTCGAGTTTGCCGTTAAGGCTTTTAATGAGCTTGATTTTCATATTGCAAAGCCCCCCTTTAACCTAAAATTTCTTTGATTGTCTTGCCACGCTTAGCAGCAACTTCCTTAGCAGAAGTGCATGATGCAAGACCCTGAATTGTAGCTCTTACTACGTTGCAAGCGTTGTTTGAACGGAGAGATTTTGTTCTGATATCCTTGATACCAGCTACTTCTACAACCGCACGAACAGGACCGCCTGCGATAACTCCGGTACCGGGTGCAGCGGGTTTCATAAGAACTCTGCCTGCTCCGAATTCACCGATTACTTCGTGAGGAATTGTTGTACCCTTAAGAGAAATCTTTACGAGGTTCTTCTTAGCGTCGTCAATTCCCTTACGGATAGCATCAGGAACTTCTCCTGATTTACCGAGACCGAAACCAACTGTTCCGTTTCCGTCTCCTACTACGACTAAAGCTGCGAATTTGAAGATTCGTCCGCCCTTAACTGTCTTTGAAACTCTGTTAATGCAAACTACTCTTTCAACAAGCTCAAGCTTTGATGCATCTATATTAGCCAAAAGTCATTACCTCCTTATTAGAAATTGAGTCCGCTCTCACGAGCGCCTTCAGCAAGTTCCTTTACTCTTCCGTGATAGAGATAACCGCCTCTGTCGAAAACAACATCGGTGATTCCCTTTTCAGCGGCAGCCTTAGCGATAAGTTCGCCTACCTTGCGAGCGCCTTCGCAGTTTCCGCCGTCAGCGTCGAAACCTTTAACGAGGCTTGATGCTGATGCGAGAGTTACTCCGTTAACATCGTCTATAATCTGAGCATAGATGTGCTTTGTGGAGCGAAATACATTAAGACGAGGACATTCGGGTGTTCCTGAAATTTTACCGCGAACTCTCTTGTGTCTCTGGATTCTGGCTTTCTTTGTGTCAGGCTTTTTAACCATTTGAATTCACTCCCTTTCTTACTTCTTGCCCTTACCGGCTTTACCTTCTTTACGGATGATTCTTTCGCCCTGGTAGCGAATACCCTTGCCCTTATAAGGTTCGGGAGGACGCTTTTCGCGAACTTCAGCCGCAAACTGACCAACCTTTTCCTTATCAATGCCGTTAACAACGATTGTGTTAGGGTTGGGAACGTCGATTGTGATGCCGTCGATTTCAGGCATAATAACCTGGTGTGAGAAACCAAGGTTCATAACAAGGTTTTTGCCCTGCTTTGCAACACGGTAACCAACGCCTTCTACTTCAAGTGTCTTTGAGTAGCCTGTTGTAACGCCTGTTACCATATTGTTGATGAGTGTTCTTGTAAGACCATGAAGTGATTTTGTTTCCTTCTGTTCGTCAGCACGCTTAACAGCGAGTGTTCCGTCTTCAAGAGTGATTGTCATCTTATTGTTGAATTCTTTTGTGAGTGTACCCTTGGGGCCCTTAACAGTAACTGTTGTACCGTCAATCTTTACATCCACCCCTGAAGGAACACTGATTAATGCATTACCTATTCTTGACATAAATAGTGTCCTCCTTCTTACCAGATGAATGCAAGGATTTCGCCGCCAACGTTAAGTTCACGAGCCTTCTTGTCTGTCATTATTCCCTTTGATGTTGAAACAATGGCAATTCCAAGGCCCTTCATAACCTTAGGCATATCCTCACAGCTTGAATATATTCTGAGTCCCGGCTTTGAAACTCTTCTGAGGCCTGTTATAACCTGAGATTTGTTTTCGCCGTACTTGAGGGTTACTTTGATTATACCCTGCTTTCCGTCTTCGATAACCTGAAAGCCCTTGATGTATCCTTCATCGAGAAGAATCTGAGCAATAGCTTTCTTTATATTAGAAGCGGGAATGTCAACTGTTGCATGCTTTGCAGAGTTTGCATTACGGATTCTTGTAAGCATGTCTGCGATTTTATCTGTAATCTGCATGTTGCTAACCTCCTTCTAAACTTTGTTGTTTAGCTTGTTTAAATCGTTCTTCGGTAAATTATTACCAGCTTGCCTTCTTTACTCCGGGAATCTGACCGTCATGAGCAAGTTCTCTGAAGCAGATACGGCAGATGCCGAACTTTCTGAGATATGCATGGGGTCTTCCGCAGATTTTACATCTGTTGTATGCACGGGTAGAGAACTTAGGCTTAGCCTGCTGCTTTACCTTCATAGAAGTTTTAGCCATAATTCGTTTCCTCCCTTAGTTTGCGAACGGAGCGCCAAGGAGCTTTAAGAGTTCCTTTGCTTCTTCGTCTGTCTTAGCAGTTGTGATAAAGTTGATATCCATACCACGAACCTTGTCTATCTTATCGTATTCGATTTCAGGGAAAATAAGCTGTTCCTTGATACCTGTTGAATAGTTTCCTCTGCCGTCGAATGAGTTTCCGTTGATTCCGCGGAAGTCTCTTACACGGGGGAATGCAACATTGAAGAGTCTGTCAACAAACTCATACATTCTGTCGCTTCTGAGTGTAACCTTAACACCGATAGGCATACCTTCACGGAGTTTAAAGTTAGCAACTGATTTCTTAGCGCGGCAGATAACAGGCTTCTGACCTGTGATTGCTGCGATGTCAGTCATTATAGCGTCGATTACCTTTGCGTTTTCCTTTGCTTCACCAGCACCAACGTTGATTACAACCTTGTCGAGCTTGGGGATCTGCATAACGCTCTTATAACCGAACTTCTTCATCATAGCGGGAGCTACTGTGCTGACATAGTATTCTTTTAATCTTGCCATTTGTATCTCCTCCTATATTAATACTCAGCGCCGCACTTCTTGCAGCATCTTGTCTTCTTGCCGTCGGCAATTTTGTATGAGGGCTTTGTGGGCTTGCCGCACTTAGGGCAAACTGCCATAACCTTGCAAGCATAAACAGGAGCTTCAGTCTTAACGATTGTTCCCTGTTCGCCCATTCTTCTGGGCTTAACATGCTTTGTTACAAAGTTGATGCCTTCAACGATAACTTTGCCTTCCTTGGGTGAAACTTCAAGAACTTTACCTGTCTTGAGAGTTTTCTTATCATCTGAATATTTGTCTGCGAACTTTCCTGTAAGAAGTACTACAGTGTCGCCCTTTTTAACGTGTAATGAATTCATCTTAACGACACCTCCTGATTAAAGTACTTCGGGAGCGAGTGAAAGGATCTTCATATAATCCTTGTCTCTGAGCTCTCTTGCAACAGGCCCAAAAATACGGGTTCCTCTGGGGTTTTTGTCTTCTCTGATAATTACAGCTGCGTTTTCGTCAAAACGGATGTATGTTCCGTCCTCACGACGAAGACCCTTTGCTGAACGAACGATAACTGCTTTTACAACGTCACCTTTTTTAACAACTCCGCCTGGTGTTGCTTTTTTAACGGAAGCTACAACTACATCGCCGATGTTTGCGTATCTTCTTCTTGTACCGCCGAGAACTCTGATGCACATGAGTTCCTTTGCGCCTGTGTTGTCTGCTACCTTAAGGTATGTCTGCATCTGTATCACAGTGCGTTCCTCCTTTCAAAAATCAATAGGCAAGAGGGTGATTATTTAATATTAAGTTATTAAATTTTCCCTCTTCCCGTTTGTTTAAATTCTTATTACTTAGCCTTTTCGATTATCTGAACAAGACGCCATCTCTTATCCTTTGAAAGAGGACGTGTTTCCATAACTTCAACGAAATCGCCAATATTGCATTCGTTGTTTTCGTCATGTGCCTTGAGCTTCATTGTTCTTTTGATGATCTTCTTGTAAAGGGGATGCTTTACATTATCGACAATAGCGACAACGATTGTTTTATCCATCTTATTGGAAACTACCTTGCCTGTTCTTGTCTTTCTGAGGTTTCTTTCTTCAGCCATCGTGAAACTCTCCTCCTTCCGTTAAGCGTTCTTCATTTCGTTTTCACGAATGATTGTTTTTACCTTTGCAATATCCTTCTTGACAGCCTTGATTCTTGTGGGGTTGTCGAGCTGGTTTGCTGCGAGCTGAAATCTGAGTGCGAACAGTTCTTTCTTGAGATCATCAAGCTTTGATGTAAGTTCAGCTGCTGACATATCGCGGATTTCTGAAATTTTCATTACTGTTCGCCTCCTTCTTCTCTCTTTATGAATCTGCATTTTACAGGGAGCTTATGCATAGCAAGACGCATAGCTTCTCTTGCTGTTTCTTCGCTTACTCCGCTGATTTCAAACATTACTCTGCCGGGCTTAACTACTGCTACCCAGTATTCGGGAGCACCCTTTCCTGAACCCATACGAACGCCAGCGGGCTTCTGTGTAACGGGCTTATCAGGGAAAATCTTGATGTAAACATTACCACCACGCTTGATATATCTTGTCATAGCGATACGGGCTGCTTCGATCTGATTTGATTTGATCCATGCGGGTTCAAGTGCCTGAAGACCGAATTCGCCGTTTGAAACATAGTTTCCTCTTGTAGCCTTACCGGTCATTCTGCCTCTGTGAACTCTTCTGTACTTAACTCTCTTTGGAAGAAGCATTTGCGTTACCTCCTTCTGCGCGTTTTCTTCTGGGTCTTGCAGGTCTTTCGGGCTTTTCAGCAGCAGGAGCTGTCTGGTTTCTCTTGTCGCCCTTAAGAACTTCGCCCTTGTATATCCAAACCTTTACGCCGATACGACCGTATGTTGTAGCAGCTTCTGCTGTACCGTAGTCGATATCTGCTCTGATTGTCTGAAGGGGAATTGTTCCTTCGTGATAGCTTTCTGCACGAGCGATTTCAGCGCCGCCGAGACGACCTGAACATCTGATCTTGATTCCTCTTGCACGGAGCTTCATTGCTCTGCCGATTGACTGCTTCATTGCTCTTCTGAATGAAACACGGTTTTCGAGCTGCTGTGCAACGCTTTCAGCAACGAGCTGAGCGTCGAGGTCAGGCTGCTTAACTTCAACGATGTTGAGTGAAACACTCTTGTTCATCATCTTTTCGATTTCAGCCTTGAGCTTATCAACTGCTTCGCCGCCTCTGCCGATTACAAGGCCGGGCTTTGCGCAGAAGATGTTGATTCTTACCTTATCTGCAAATCTTTCGATTTCAACCTTAGGAATTCCTGCTGAATACAGGCTCTTCTTGATATAGTTACGAACGTTATAGTCCTCAACCAGAGTGTCGCCGAAAGTAGCTTTATTTGCAAACCAGCGGGAATCCCAGTCTTTAATTACGCCTACACGAAGACCGTGTGGATTTACTTTCTGTCCCATAGTTAACCTCCCGACTTATTCTTTCTCTTTGAGAACCATTGTGATGTGTGAGGTTCTCTTCATTATACGAAATGCTCTACCCTGTGCTCTGGGCATAATGCGCTTCATTGTAGGTCCGGGGCAAACGAAACATTCAGCTACATAGAGGTTATCTCTATCCATGCCGTTGTTGTTTTCTGCGTTTGCGATAGCGGACTTAAGAAGCTTTGAAAGGCATTCAGAAGCAGCCTTAGGTGTTGCGTCGAGTGTTGCGAGAGCGATCTCAACGGGCTTATTTCTGATAAGGTCGAGAACGATCTGAACCTTTCTGGGCGCTATACGAACATTTCTTAAATATGCTCTTGCTTCCATTTATGAACTCCTCCTTCCGCTATTTACCGTTGTTTGATGTCTTTGAACCAGCGTGGCCCTTATATGTTCTTGTAGGTGCAAACTCACCGAGCTTGTGTCCTACCATATCTTCTGTAACATATACGGGAACGTGCTTTCTTCCATCATAAACAGCGAATGTATGACCGACGAATTCAGGGAAAATTGTTGAAGATCTGCTCCATGTCTTAACAGCCTTCTTTTCGCCTGCTTCGTTCATCTGAACTACTCTTTTGTAGAGGGCTTCTTCTACGTAAGGGCCCTTCTTGATACTTCTACTCATTATTCATCTGCCTCCTTCCATTACTTACCGTTTCTGCGTTTTACGATAAACTTATCGGAGCGATTATGACTCTTACGAGTCTTGTATCCGAGAGCGGGCTTGCCCCAAGGAGTAACAGGTCCGGGACGGCCAACAGGTGATTTACCTTCACCACCACCGTGGGGGTGATCGCAGGGGTTCATTACTGAACCACGAACTGTAGGTCTGATACCGAGGTGTCTTGTCTTACCGGCTTTACCGAGATGTACGTTTTCGTGGTCGATGTTTGAAACCTGACCAACTGTTGCCATACAATTTATCGGAATCTTTCTCATTTCGCCTGAAGGAAGTCTTTCGAGAACGTAAGTATCTTCTTTACCCATAAGCTGAGCCATGTTACCAGCTGAACGAACGAGCTGTGCGCCCTTACCGGGGTAAAGTTCGATGTTGTGGATGATTGTACCTACAGGGATTGCTGAGAGAGGAAGTGCGTTACCGGGCTTGATGTCCGCGTCAGCACCTGATGAAACTACATCGCCAACTTTAAGTCCGTTGGGAGCGATGATGTATCTCTTTTCGCCGTCTTCGTACTGAACGAGAGCGATGAATGCGCTTCTGTTAGGATCGTATTCGAGTGTGAGAACTGTTGCGTTACCAATCTTGTTTCTCTTGAAGTCGATGATACGGTATTTACGTCTTGCTCCGCCGCCTCTGTGTCTAACTGTAATTCTGCCGTAGCTGTTTCTGCCGGCATTCTTCTTTACAGGTTCAAGAAGGCTTTTTTCAGGAGCAACCTTTGACAAGCAAGAGTAATCTGTAACTGTCATATTACGTCTTGACGGTGTCGTAGGCTTATATGCTTTAATTGCCATTTGAAATTCACTCCTTATTTGGTTTTGCGAGATTTATTTTAAATCCCATACTTGCCATCCCTCTTGTTAAGGGAATGGTCAGCTGTTTTCTTTTATACTATTATAATAGTATGGTTTACATCATACCATCAAAGAATTCGATTGTCTTTGAGTTTTCTGTAAGTGTAACAACAGCTTTCTTCCAGTCAGGTCTGAAGCCTGTGTATCTGCCCATACGCTTTTCGTGACCCTTAACGTTCATTGTTCTTACGTCTTCAACTTCTACGCCGAAAAGCTCAACGAGAGCATTCTTTATTTCAATCTTGTTAGCATTCTTCGCTACTTTAAATGTGTACTTTCTTTCCTGAAGAAGGTCCATACTTCTTTCTGTAACGATAGGCTTGATAATGATATCCTGTGCAGCTTTCATTATGCGTACACCTCCTCAATCTTGGCAACGGCATCTGATGCAACGATGAACTTGTCATAGTTGAGAATGTCGTAAACATTGAGTGTATTTACAAGAGCTGTCTTGATTCCGGGGATGTTTGCTGCGCTCTTGATAACCTTGCTGTCTGATTCAGGCATTACGATAAGTGCTTTTCCTTCAACACCGAGTGCTGAGAGCATCTTTACCATATCCTTTGTCTTGTAGTCAGCGAAAGCAATCTTGTCAACAACGATGATGTTGTTATCAATTACCTTTGTTGAAAGAGCTGACTTCATAGCAAGTCTTCTGAGTTTCTTGTTGAGAGAGTAGCTGTAATCACGGGGCTTAGGTCCTAATGCGATACCACCGTGTGTCCACTGAGGAGCTCTGATAGAACCCTGACGAGCGTGGCCTGTACCCTTCTGTCTCCAGGGCTTTCTTCCGCCGCCTCTTACTTCTGTTCTTGTAAGAGTTGACTGTGTACCCTGTCTCTGATTTGCAAGATAGTTTACTACCATTGCGTGCATAGCTGATGTATTAGGTTCAATTCCGAAAATTGCATCTGACAGCTCAATGGTGGAAACTTCTTTACCTGTCATATCCAATACTTTTGTGTTAGGCATTATTGCTTCCTCCTTCCGTTAAGCTCTGTTTTTCTTTTTCTTAACGCAGTCTGTGATTACTACAACTGAACCCTTAGGGCCAGGGATAGCACCCTTGATTGCGATGAGATTGTTTTCTGCGTCAACCTTTACTACTTCAAGGTTCTGAACTGTAACTCTTTCAGCACCCATATGACCGGCAAGGATTTTGCCCTTGTAGATTCTTGAGGGTGATGAGCAAGCGCCCATTGATCCAGCCTGTCTGTGAACAGGACCTGAACCGTGAGTGTCCTTAAGACTACGCTGGTTGTTTCTCTTCATAGGACCTGTGTAGCCTTTACCCTTTGAAGTTCCGCAAACATCAACGATGTCGCCTTCTGCAAAGGTGTCAGCCTTGAGAACATCGCCCACATTGAGAGATTCTGTATCTTCAAGTCTGAATTCCTTGAGAGTTTTCTTTGCTGAAACGTCTGCCTTAGCAAAGTGACCCTTCATAGGTTTGTTTGTGTGTTTTTCGCTGAGGTCGCCAAAACCTAACTGAACAGCAGCGTAACCGTCGTTTTCAACAGTTTTCTTCTGAACAACTACGCAAGGGCCGGCTTCAACTACTGTTACAGGAATGAATTTTCCTGCTTCATCGAAAATCTGTGTCATACCGATCTTCTTGCCGATGATTCCTTTTTGCATGATTTATCCTCCTTTGGTTATTGGTTGAGATTTTCTCAACTTGACCTGCATTGCATATCTTATAAGAAATCGGGTTACTTAATTTCCATTACGATATCCACGCCTGCAGGAAGTTCAAGGCCCTGAAGGGCTTCTGTTGTCTTTGCTGTGGGTCTGATAACATCGATAAGTCTCTTGTGTGTTCTGAGTTCGAACTGCTCACGGCTGTCCTTGTACTTATGAACAGCACGGAGAATTGTTATTACCTCTTTGTCTGTAGGAAGAGGAATAGGACCGCTTACCTTTGCACCAGAACGCTTTGCTGCGTCAACAATCTTTGCAGCTGCTGCGTCAACAGTACCATGTTCATAGCCTTTGATTTTGATTCTGATTTTTTCGTTGACTGCCACTTAAATCGCCTCCTAATAAATTTTCTTTGGGGGACGACACTGAAATCTGAACACGCTTCCGTGTGTATCAAGGCCTTAATACAAATAAAACCCGAAGACCTCATTTCTCAATAAGGTTTCCGAGTCCGCCTAAATACGCACATAGTTACGCTCTCTCACCAAAAGCACCGACGAGTAACAAAGCCGATACCTCGCAAGATGGAAAGAAAAGCACACACAGTGTCAATATTACAGCCGCCCGGTTTAAAATCGGACATACTCCACGAAAATTACCTGACATACCGTCAGCAACCTCTCGCTTCAACGCATATCTGTTGCAGTCATGCAAGAATTATTTTAACATAAAAAAACACCGATTTCAAGGGCTTTTGAAGCCTTTTTCAATCGGTGTTCGTAAAACTTTATTAAACATTCGACAAAGATTTTATGAAAGGTGCACAAAAACCCTAGTTTTTGCCCCTTATTTCGTCAAATCTGGCCATTATTTCGCCCGCCTGCTGCATTCTTATGAGTTTCTTTTTCTGACCTCTGAAATCATCACAAGTTGAAACTATCTTTTCGCAGCGTTCTTTATTCTTGGGATTTTCAGAAAAAGCCGAAAGTGCCATCTCTGCGGCATATTCGATAAGAACATCGGGGGTATTTTCATCTCCCTTTGCGAGTGAGAGAAAAGCAATACCCGTTGTTATATCAGAGTTTCTTCCTGCTATTCTTTCGCCGAGGGAAAGTTTAGCAGTATCGGGAATTTTATCCTTATATTTTTTCACGCAGTCGGCAAAAAGGCAGACCGACATCTTATCGCTGTCTTCTTTTAAAAGGTCGCAGAAAGTTATCAGAACATCTCCCGCAGTACCCTTATAGGTATGCGTTAAAAGCTCTGTATAACAGACATTTATCTTTTTAAGAATTTTCTCTTCCATATTAGTATGCCTTGCCCCAGTAAACCATCTGCTTTGCGGGTTTGCCACAACATACGCATGTGTCTGAAATGTTTTCCTGATCAAAAGGAATACATCTTGAGCCTACGCCTGTGAGTTCCTTGACCTTATCTTCACAAGCCTCGTCGCCGCACCACATAGCCTTTACAAATCCGTCGCCCTTTTCTGTTAAAGCAGCGTTGATTTCGTCGATTGTCTTACAAGCATAAGTTCTCTTTTCTCTGTTTTCGAGGGCTCTGTTATAGATGCCGTCGTGAACTTCTTTAAGCTTTTCTGCTATAACCTTTTCAATTTCGTCGAGCTTGACAAATGTCTTTTCTCTGTTATGTCTTGTAACAATAACGCACTGGCCTGCTTCAATATCACGAGGTCCGAGTTCTACTCTTACGGGAACACCCTTCATTTCGTATTCAGAGAACTTCCAGCCTGCTGAATTATCACTGTCATCAAGCTTTACTCTGAACTGCTTTGAAAGAAGATCCTTTACTTCGTTACACTTTTCGAGAACGCCGGGCTTATGCTGAGCCGCAGGAACGATAACAACCTGAATTGGAGCTACTGCAGGAGGAAGAACAAGTCCGCTGTCATCACCGTGTGTCATAATGATAGCACCGATAAGTCTTG
The DNA here is from genome assembly GCA_017828955.1 of Oscillospiraceae bacterium. Classification (GTDB taxonomy): domain Bacteria; phylum Bacillota; class Clostridia; order Oscillospirales; family Ruminococcaceae; genus RGIG4131. The sequence goes on along the minus strand of JAGAJQ010000073.1, from coordinate 1,543 downwards.
TTGTAACACCCCATGATGTCTGATGAGGATATGTGAGCTTGTTTTCCTTATTTGTATACTGAATATCGAATGCTCTTGCGAAACCATCTCCGAAGTAGTGTGATGTTCCCGCCTGAAGAGCCTTACCGTCGTGCATAAGTGCTTCGATAGCATAAGTAGCTTCAGCGCCCGCAAACTTGTCGCTGTCTGTCTTTCTTCCCTTTACAACAGGCATAGCGAGTGATTCTTCACAGAATTTTGCATAAACACCCAGCATCTTTTCTGTTTCGATAACTGCTTCTTCTGCTGTTGCGTGGATTGTATGACCTTCCTGCCATAAGAATTCTCTTGAACGAAGGAAAGGTCTTGTTGTCTTTTCCCATCTTACAACAGATACCCACTGATTGTAGAGCTTGGGAAGGTCGCGGTATGAATGAATGATATTCGCGTAATGTTCACAGAAAAGTGTTTCTGATGTAGGTCTTACGCAGAGTCTGTCTTCAAGCTTTTCGCTTCCGCCCATAGTTACCCATGCAACTTCGGGAGCAAAGCCTTCAACATGGTCTTTTTCCTTCTGTAAAAGGCTTTCGGGAATAAACATAGGCATACATACGTTTTCGTGTCCTGTTTCCTTAAACATTCCGTCAAGAATTCTCTGGATATTTTCCCAGATAGCATAAGCATAGGGGCGGATAACCATACAGCCCTTAACGCTTGTGTATTCGATAAGCTCTGCTTTTTTAACTATGTCTGTATACCATTGTGCGAAATCTTCGTCCATAGAAGTAATTTCGCTTACGAGTTTTTTATTGTCAGCCATTTTAATTCACATCTCCGTTTTCGTTTTTTTCTTCCTCTTTATCGGAAGGGGAGTCACCGTCGTATATCCCTTTTACATCGGGAAAATTATTATCCTCTACCCTTGCGGGATTTTTGCCCTTCGCCGCTATCTTATCAATAAACGTTGCAAGCTTCGGCGTTAAAACCGCTATTACAAAAACAACGAGTATGATGAGAAGTGCATAGCCACCGAAACGCGCCATCATAAGAACACTTTCACTCAAAACGGTAAACCTCCTTCTTTTAAGATATATCAAACTACATTATAACAGTATTGAGAAAAAAATGCAAGAGAAATAAAAATCCTCACGATCGGGTTAAATCGTGAGGAAGTTTTTGCTTAACTATTAAAGAGAGTTGAGCTTTGTTGCAAGCTGTGATTTCTTTCTTGCAGCGCAGTTCTTGTGCATAAGACCGTGTGCGCAAGCCTGGTCAACCTTCTTGATAGCGAGAAGGATTGAATCCTTATCGTTAGCGTTCTTGAGAACTGTCTTGAGGTTTGTCTTTCTTGCCTTGTTGTTTTCTGACTTAACTCTAAGAACCTTTACTCTTTTCTTTGCTGACTTGATGTTTGGCATTTCTTTTTCACCTCTTTGAAATTCGTTTAGTCAGACGGAAATGGGGATAGTATTCCCGTCCTACTGAGAAGTCAATTCATATTTTAACATTTATCGGATAAAATAGCAATACAACTCTTTATAAAATTTCAAACGCAAATAAAGCG
>JAGAJQ010000072.1 GCA_017828955.1 Oscillospiraceae bacterium | reverse complement strand
GTCGCTCGTTTGCCTTGTATAAAGCACGGTCTTTTCGTTTTATGATAATTTAGGAAATAGACTTCCACAGGCTTAAAATACACTCTTGATAATAGAAAAACCCCCGATTTTTCGGGGGTTTTGGTTTATTCTATAAGTGTTCCGTCAGCGTTATATTCACTTGTTTTTATATGATTTCCTTCTGAATCGTATTCAAAAACAACCTGAAGAGTTCCGTCAGCGTTATATTCGCTGTCCTTTATTTTATTTCCGTCTGAATCATATTCAGATGTATGGTAAAATTTAAGCGTTCCGTCGGCATTGTATGTACTTACTTTTATGCTATTTCCGTTTGAATCATATTCGGCTGTAGAGTAAAAATCAAGTATTCCCTCATTGGTATAGTAACTTGATTTTATCTGATTTCCGTCGGGGTCGTATTCATTTATATAGTAACAACCGTCGCCTCTGTTTATTTTTTCTGTTTTTGAACCATCGGGCAAGATTGTTTCGCTGACTTTTGTAGAGGGGATAGTTGTTTTGTTTACTACTGCGTTTTCACAAGCAGTCATCATAAAAATCATCGTAAGGATAGCAAGTATTGTCATAAATTTCTTCATTTTCATCTCTCCTTTACTTACAATGGGCTTATGTCTGTGGCTAAATTATATCATCTTTCTTTTTGAAAGTCAACTGTTCCACGTGGAACGTGCGTGACCGCACAGACCATATCGTTTCGTAGTTTGCTATGAAAATCATTTTATGGCTCGGTAACCACATTTGTTGGGTATCTGCCACCGCGGGCTCCGCGGTCGCACAGACCATATCGTTTCGTAATTTGTTTTGAGACTAACCGACAAAACAGAAAAAGGACAGCTTTTAAGCTGTCCTTTTCTTTTATCCTCTGATATATTCTTTAAACTTTTCTCCGCGTTCTTCGAAGTTTTTGAAGTTTCCATAACTTGCAGAAGCGGGGGAGAGAAGACAGGATCCTCCCGACTTGACGAGCTTTTTCGCCGTATCGCAAGCCTCTTTCAAGTCTGAAACGAGAACGAGATTTGTTCCCTCGATTTCTTTCGCTTCCTCAAAAATTCGCTTTCCGCTGTCATACATACATATAACATTAGGAACTTTCTGCGCCCTTAAAAACTCAATGAGGGGAGCGTAGTCGATACCTCTGTCCATTCCGCCGAGGATTAAAACGCCGACATCGCCTATAGACAAAACACCCTGAATTGTCGTTTCGCAAGCGGTTGAGATAGAGTCATCGATATAACGGACACCGTCTTTTTCTAAAAAAACTTCAAGCCTATGGGGGAGCGATTTATAGGTCTTAACGGCAGAAATTATATCGTCGGAAGAAACGCCCAGAGTCCTGCAAACGCCGTAGGCAACGGAAATATTGTAAAGATTATGGTCGCCTATAAGAGAAAATTCGCTTCTTTTAATAGGCGTTTTTTCGCCCTTGAAAGTGAGTGCTTCACGTGAAAAAGTTATGTCTGCGCCCATATCCGAAACCGAGATTATCTGTGATTTTATCCCATAGGGCTGATACCTTTTCATAACAAAAAGCATATCGTTTTTATCCTGATGAAGATAGATATTTCTCTTTGCGTTGTAGTAATTTTCGATCGTTCCGTAATGATCAAGATGCTCGGGGAAGAGGTTTAAAAGTATCGCGATATGCGGAGAAACCTCTGTGAACTCAAGCTGATGGCAGGAGAGTTCGTAGACGATAATAGAGTTTTCATCTATATCAGTGAGTCTGTCAAAAGCAGGGATACCTATGTTTCCGACAAGAATCGCGTTCCCTCTTTTTTCACTGAGAATGTGGTGAATAAGGGTTGTCGTGGTGCTTTTGCCCTTTGTTCCCGTAATGCCTATTACCTGATTCTTGTATTTTCTGAGGAAAATTTCCGTCTGCGAAGTTATTTTTTCACGTGGAACGTCAGGCGAAATAACAACGCCGGGGCTTTTGAAAATAAGGTCGAACCGCGAGAGATTATCCATATAGTTTTCGCCTGTTATTATAGAAACGGGGAAGTCTTTTTTATCCTCAAAATCAAACTTATCGAGGATAGTGATATCTGCGTTACTTCCCGATTTTACGAGGGTTTTGTAGGTTGACCTACCCTCTCTTCCGAACCCTAAAATTGCAACGGATTTGTTTTCTGTAAGTGATTTTAAAAGTGATAACATATTAAAAAACCTCTTTAAAGAGAGAATTTTTCTCTTAAAATTTTCTCGAAATCAGGGGAGAGATTGTTGTTTTCGTTAAACTGTGAAATCGTTTTTTTATACTCTCCCTCGGTGTCGTAATCTTCGTCCATAATTTCAGCGAAATGCGAAATAAGGCAGGGGAGTGCTTTTTTCTCACTCTGATATTTTTTCAGCGTAAGGTATGAAGCGAGTATAACTTCCTCTCTCATTCCGACGCACTCAAAAGGCTTTTCGGGAGAAAGTCCCAACAACTTATCGTAATCCGAAAGCATTTTTTCTTTGGTAAGAAGATTTTCACCGAAGATTTCTTTTATCTCATCGTGGGATAAAAACGGCGCCAAAATAATCGTTATAAAAAGGCATTTAGGGCAGTTGCAACACCATGAGTCCGTCTTTCCGCCGAGGTTACAACTGCGGAAAACAGAGTGATAATTCTCGCATTTTTCAGAGAAGAACTTTGCTATCTGAAATTCAGATAAGGGTCTTAAAAGGCTGAAATAATTAACGCCCGAAGCGATGAATTTTTCTTCAAAAGCCCTGAAATCACATTCAAATTCAAAGCTTTTTGAATACTGATGATTTATGTCAGTTCCCTTTACCGTGCTTTCATTCGCGCTGTTTTCGTTTGAAAGAACGACGTTTTTAATGCCCCATAAATACGCTGAAATAGTAGATGAAAACGCAACTATCGCCGAGAATGGAGTGTGTCCGTTCAAGAACCCTTGTGAATTCAGTTCAACTATTTTTCTGTCAAGCCCTCTTTTAACGGCGATGATTTTATCGTCCTTATATCCGCCCATTTTAGCGGTAGCTTTTGTTGCCTCATCGGGATTTATGATGTAACAGAAATTATCTTCTTTGAGAGAAGAGAGTGTTTCAAGTGAAACAACGCTGTCTTTTCCGCCACCTATGGATATGAGATTTTTATTCCCCGAAACCTTTTCGCCTTTTGGGATTATAGCCTCACCCTCTGAAACAATATCCATAAAAGAAGAGATGTCAGCGTCTATCTTATTTATATAGAAAAACTCTCCGAGCCCTTTAAAATAGAGCTTTTTGAACCACTTAGCCTCACCCTCCGAAATACTTTTGCAGAGTATTTTTACAGTCGGGGAACAAGTCGCTTTCCAGTAAGAGACAAGTTCAACCATACCGAGTGAGAAGATAAGTTTTTCTAAAATTTTGTTATCTTTAAAAGACTTTCCCGCAGGCTTTTTAAATATCCAGAAAGGGTTGAACTGACAAAGAGAAACCGTTTCGAAATTATAAGAAACCTTTATCTCTGTTTCGCTTTCTTCCACTGAATATGACTTAAACAAAAATTCGGGATATTTTTCGCGGAGAGAGGAATAGTTCATAAAAAACTCCTTAACTATTTTCTGATTTTCATTGAAATATCAAAGCACTTTACAGAGTGTGTCAGAGCGCCTAAAGAAATGATGTCAACGCCTGTTTCGGCAACATCTCTGATGTTTTCTTCAGTAACATTTCCGCTCGCTTCCAGAAGGCGTCTGCCGTCGTTTATCTTAACTGCCTCACGCATTTCGTCATAAGACATATTATCGAGCATTATGATGTCAGCACCGGCTTCGATAGCGTCTCTTAGTTCAGAAAGGTTTCTTACCTCAACTTCTATTTTAACCATATGACCGATTTTATTACGGAGTTTTGATATAGTAGCGGGAATTCCTCCGCCTGCGTCGATGTGGTTATCTTTAAGCATAGCGCCATCAGAAAGGTTAAAGCGGTGATTTTTTCCGCCACCGACTGTTACTGCGTATTTCTGTAAAGCGCGAAGACCGGGGAGTGTTTTTCTTGTGTCTGTAATCTGCGCTCTTGTGCCCTTTACCTTTTCGACACAACGATTAGTAGCAGAAGCTATTCCCGAAAGGTGCTGTAAAAGGTTAAGTGCTGTTCTTTCGCCTTTGAGGAGTGTCTTTGTAGAGCCTTTCATTTCTGCAATGATATCGCCCTTTTTGACCTTTTCGCCGTCAGATATTTTAGTGTCAAAAACAATACTGTCATCAAGGAGTTTAAACACTCTCTTAGCGATATCAATTCCGCATAAAACACCGTCGTCCTTAGCGACATAATAAGCCTCTGAAACGCTTTCGTCGTCTATAAGATAATCTGTTGTAACATCAATATAGTTTATGTCTTCTTTTAAGGCTGTTATGATAATATCATCAATATAATTCTGAGGGAGGTTCATAATATTAAAAAGTCCTTTCTTAAATAACTTCTTTTAAAATGATATAAGCGATAGTCGCGAGTGATCTTGCCTCGATATAATCCCTTGTTAAAGAGAAGTTTTCTTTATCAAGTATGCCCTTTATTTCCTTTACTCTTTCAAAGCCTGTGAGCAAAGCCTCTTTGCCTTCGGGGATTACAAAATATGTAGACTGCATTATGTGTCTGATTTCTGTTCTAAGCCCTGTGGGGAGCTCTTCGCCGTCTGTTTTTCGTGTGAATTCATAATGCGCAAATTCTTCGGGGACATCACCCATTTTTTCCTTGATATCATTAGCAACTCTGTTCGAGAAAACGAGCGCTTCCAAAAGCGAATTACTTGCAAGACGGTTGTTTCCGTGAACGCCTGTGTGTGAACATTCACCGACCGCATAAAGCCCTGAAATTGATGTTCTGCCGAACTTATCAACGTCTATTCCGCCCATTAAATAATGCTGACAGGGATAAACGGGGATAGGCTCTTTAGTTAAATCATAGCCGTTTTCGAGAAGATTTTTATATATCATCGGAAATCTCGCTTTAACCTCATCAGCGTCCTGATAAGATATATCAAGGAAGAACTTTTTAGAGCCCGTTTTTCTGCTTTCTTCTATGATAGAATGTGAAACAACATCACGGGGCGCGAGTTCTATGCGGTCATCGTATATATGCATAAATCTTTCCATATTGCAGTTGAGAAGATATGCACCCTCACCACGAAGCGATTCTGATAAAAGGAAACACTCTCTCTGAGAGAAATCGTTGAACGCTGTGGGGTGGAACTGAATGAGTTTAAGGTTCTGTATTGTAGCACCCATTCTGTAAGCCATAGCGATACCGTCGCCCGTTGAGATAGCAGAGTTTGTTGTGTATTCATAAACTCGTCCTATTCCGCCCGTTGCTAAAACTGCGAAATGTGAGGCAACATTCACCCGTTTCTCTTCCTTTAAAATATCGAAAGAAAAGCCCGTTTCGGTTTCTTTTATGTCAGAAACAACGGCGTTTTCCCAAAGCGTTACATTCGAAAGAGTCTTTACTTTCGCCGAAAGCTTATTGACAAGCTCTGCACCCGTTGAATCTTTATGATGAAAAATTCTGTTTCTGCAGTGTCCGCCCTCTAAGGTTCTGTGAAGTGAACCGTCGGGGTTTTTGTCAAAGTCAACCCCGTAAGAGATGATTTTGTCAATCTCTTCCGCCGCACTGTTAACGAGGATCTTGACTGTTTCTGTGTTGTTTCTGAAACCCCCTGCTATAAGGGTGTCGTTGGTGTGAAGCTGTGTTGTGTCGTCGTCAGGGGGATTATATACAGCCGCAATTCCTCCCTGTGCGAGAGAGGAGTTACAGAGTGTAAGTTCTTTCTTTGATAAAATGAGGATATTAAGCGATGAGGGGAGGTTTATTGCGGTATAAAGTCCCCCTGCGCCTGCACCTGCTATAACGACATCAAAATTAAGATTATCCATATTTACTCTCCTTGTAAAACGGAAAATTTGTTATTAAAAATTGTTGAAAACCTGTTGAAAGCGTTGAAAACTACCCCAAAAATCATAGTTTTCAACAATGAAAACGGCAAAAAAGCCTGTTTTAAGGGGAAAACCGCCCCTGTTTAAAATGAGTCTCTTATTACAGATTGTAAAAGGTAAGGCAGCCCGAAAAGGTGTTACGGCTGCCTTTTAAAATCATATTTTGTTTTTGATTTCAACCTTTGCCTTGGCAACTATGGTTTTATCGTTTTCATAGGTGAGCATAGCGGCAGCGTTGCCGATTTCAACCCATTTGATAGCTGCGATTTCTTCTTCTTGCGGAACAAAATCGTAGTTTCTCGCTTTTCCGAGGAAATAAACAACAACTTTCTGTGTATCCTTTCTCGGATAATACTGAACTGTTTCTCTGAAAGAGGTGTCGACTAAGATATCAATTCCCGTTTCTTCTTTAACTTCACGAAGCGCGGTTTCTTCTTCGGTTTCACCCTCTTCAACGTGTCCCTTGGGGAAAGACCAATGCCCGCTGTTTACATGTTTTATCAGCAGGATTTCTGTGTTGCCGTGAAATTTGCGGTAGACTATCGCACCGCAGGATTTTTCATACTGCATTTTTTTGTCCTTTCATGCACCCGATTTAGTGCGTTTTCAGATTTGGATACTTACACCCCATTCTAAAGGTATAATCCTATTCACACTAATTATAGCATAAAAATACATACTTTGCAAGGAAAAATTCCCCCGTTTTCAGTATCTTTTAAAGACCTTTTCATACACCCCTCAAAGTCCGATTTTTTACCCTTTTGAAAAAGCGTATTTTCTGACGTTTCAGAATAAGATTGATATTAAAACAAACCCCGTAATTACGCCATTCTTTTTCTTTACTGTCCATAAAAACACCCCGATATTTCAAGGGTATTTTCACCCCTTTGATGATAGGGTAAGATGATGTTTTTTATCTGAATTTTTTATAAAAATCAAAAGAAGAAAAACAAACCATAAATTATGATGAAAAGAAAATCGGCTTTTCATAGGATAAAATGATGTTACTGCGTCACGATACCACATCGTTTTTCCGTTTTGTCGGAAAAAAATCCTCGAAAAAGGGCAGTTCAGAGAGCTTTTAGGGACACTGAATGGAAAGAAATATAAAAATTCCCCGAAAACAAGGGATTTTTTAAAAAATCGAAAAATTTTTCCAAAAAACGCTTGACAAACTGTAAAATCGGGTATATAATACACTATGGTAAAGAGTTAGCTTGTGCTAATTCAAACACAATCATAATCAGATATATGGTGGAATAGATATGAATTTGAGAGAGGCTATCGAAGGAAAAGAATATATCATCAAAGCGATAAACACTGACGATGAAGAACTCAACGCATTCTTATTCTCGCTCGGCTGTTATGAAGGCGAAAAGATAACTGTTGTAACACACCGCAAAGGCGGTTGCACAGTTTCTGTCAAGGACGCAAGATACAGTATCGACACTCAGCTCGCTGAGGCAATCAGCGTCTGATGAAAAGAGGCAGAGAAATCTGCCGATTATTTTCGAGCAGTAGTTAGTCTATGCTAACTAAAAAAGTTAAAATATCTGAAAAGATTTTGTATAAATATAATAAGGAGGAAATTTTATGAGAATCGCCCTTACGGGTAACCCCAACTCAGGAAAGACAACAATGTATAACGCCCTTACGGGTAGTAATGAAAAGGTAGGAAACTGGGCGGGTGTTACTGTCGATAAGAAAGAACATCTTATAAAAAAAGTATATTCGGGGAATGAACAGATAATAGCTGTTGACCTTCCCGGCGCTTACTCAATGTCACCCTTCACAAGCGAAGAAAGTATTACAAGTTCTTATGTTAAAAAAGAAAATCCCGATGTAATCATCAACATAGTTGACGCTACAAATTTAAGCCGAAGCCTTTTCTTCACAACACAGCTTTTAGAACTCGGTATTCCTATGGTTGTAGCACTCAATAAGAGTGACATAAACGAAAAGAAAGAAACAAATATCGACGCGACTGCTTTATCAGAAAAACTCGGTTGCCCCGTTGTCAATACAGTTTCAACATCATCAAATGGTCTTAAAGAACTTATCGAAACAGCCGTTAATCAGGCGGGCAAAACACAGTCAGCACCCTACACCGAGGGCAATATCGACCTTAGCGACAAGTCAGCCGTTGAAATGGCGGACAAAAAGCGTTTTGAATTTGTAAATAAGATAGTAGACGAAGTTGAAGAAAGAAAAATTCTTACAAAGGATAAGAACATAGGCGACAAGATAGACGATATCCTCACAAACAAGTGGCTCGGTATTCCGATTTTCGCACTCGTTATGTTCCTCGTTTTCCAGATTTCACAGGTCTGGGTAGGAACACCCGTAGCAGATCTTTTAGTAGGACTTCTCGAAGCGTTTCAGGGCTGGGTAGGAGGACTCCTCCAGAACGCAAACCCTCTTATTTCAGCAATACTCGTTGACGGCGTTATCGGTGGTGTTGTCGCCGTTGTAGGTTTCTTACCTCTCGTTATGGTAATGTATTTCCTTATCGCACTTTTGGAAGACTGCGGATATATGTCAAGAGCAGCAGTTGTTCTTGATCCTATCTTTAAAAGAGTAGGGCTTTCGGGAAAATCGGTTATCCCTTTTGTTATTACAGTAGGTTGTGCCGTTCCCGGTGTTATGGCAAGTAGAACAATAAAGAACGAAAGAGAAAGAAGAGCAACAGCAATGCTCGCACCCTTTATGCCTTGTGGTGCTAAAATTCCCGTTATCGCACTTTTCGCAGGTGCATTCTTCGACGGCGCAGGCTGGGTAACATTCCTCGCTTATTTCGCAGGAATTCTTCTCATTTTCTTAGGCGCTCTTCTCATCAACAAAATTACAGGCTATAAGGCAAGAAAATCATTCTTCATTATAGAACTCCCCGAATATAAAGCACCCTCACTTCTCGGCGCATTCAAGTCGATGTGTAGCAGAGGCTGGTCATACATAGTAAAGGCGGCAACAATCATTCTTCTCTGCAATATGGTTGTTCAGCTTATGCAGACATTCACATGGAGCTTTGAGGTTACTTCCTCAGCAGACCAGTCAATCCTTGCTTCGATAGCGTCACCTTTTGCATATATTCTCGTTCCCATAGTTGGCGTTCTTTCATGGCAGCTTGCGGCGGCAGCGATTACAGGTTTTATCGCAAAGGAAAATGTTGTCGGAACTCTCGCTGTATGCTTTGTGGGACTTGAAAATCTTATCGACACAGAAGAGCTCGCTCTTATGGAAGGTGCAGGCGCGGAAGTAGCAGGCGTTATGGCAATAACAAAAGTAGCCGCACTCGCTTATCTTATGTTCAACCTCTATACACCTCCCTGCTTTGCGGCAATAGGTGCTATGAACTCAGAAATGAAGAGCGCAAAATGGCTCTGGGGCGGAATAGGTCTTCAGCTCGCAACAGGCTATACAGTTTCATACCTTATCTATACAATAGGTTCACTCATAGTAGGCGATCCTCTTAATGTAAAGGGAGCAGTAGCAGGACTTATAGCAGTTCTCGTTATGGCGGGAATTATAGGTGTTATTATCGCAAACACAAATAAAAAACTCAAAGAAGAATACGCACTTAAAAACTAAAGGATTTTATTATGGAAAATATTATTGTTATCATTATCTTAATAGGTATTGTCGGCGGAATAATTTTCTATCTTTACCGTGCTAAAAAAAGCGGACAGAAATGCATAGGTTGTCCCTATGCGAAAGAATGTGCGAAGAAAAAAGCAGGTAAAGGGTGCAGTGATAAAAAATAAACTCCTTTTCATAGCAATATAAAAAAATAAGGATACCTGAGTTTTTGGCTCGGGTATTCTTTTTTAGTTGAAATTTTATCCAAAGAAAACTTTTATAAATCTTTCTTTACAAAATTTTATAGTGAGAGTATAATTATAAAAGTATCTGACAAAGGGGAAAACAGGATATGAAAATGATAAAATGGATAAGACTTTTCAGAGTTTTCAGAAGTCTTTTTCTGGCACTTCTTTCTATTACTATGAATATCATATCGGTAAATCATCTGCTTTTAGAAGCGGGCAGTTCTGAAGATTATTATATAAATCTGGCGGTTTCTGTTATTATGACGATAGCAGATATCGTTATTCTCATTTTTACTTTCAGGGACTTTTCAAAAAATATCCTTCTTATAATGGGAGAGCCCTGTGTCTGTATAATCGACGATATAGTTTTGTCATCGAAAAAACCTTCGGGATATATCTCTCCTTGTATTTACAGAGTAATCTGTTTTTCGGAAGACGGCAGAAAGGTTTACGGCGAATGTAAGGGCTGGTATGGTTTAGGAACAGAACGCGGAAAAATATGCCGTGGGTATATAAGCAGAAATGATGAAAGCAATAAATGTGTAATCGAAACCTATTATTCTTTGTCTGAAGATGAAACAGAAGAAATCAGAATGAAGAACTATGATATTTTTGAAAAGAAATATGCAAAAGGATACAGGGTTGAAGAAAAGGAAACTCTCACACCCGACAAGATTATAGCGTTGTTTATCCTGTGTTCGATAGTTTTAGCGGGACTTGCTGTTTTCATATCCTTTTTATACCTTACATTAACCGGAAAGAAATATATAGACGATAGTCTTTATATGATGATTATAGGTCTTGTTTTTGTTGTGGCACCCATCCTTTATATTTTGAGCGAAAGAAAAAAAGCCATAAGAGAGTCTGAAAAGAAAAACAGAATATGCGTTAAGGGAGTAATTGACCATTTTGTCATTACAGAAAGCGGAAAGGGGAAATTCTCCTGCGAGATTATGGTTTCGGGAAGAAATCCGTCGGGAGAAGAATTTTTCATAAAAAACAAGCCTTTTTCGATTGACAATCCCTTGCTGATAAAAAAGGGCGATATGATAAATGTATTTTTAAGCGGAAAAGATTATGAAAATAAAAGTATAGATATAGGCGGATATATTTCAGAAAAAAGAAGAAATGAAAATCAATAGACAGCAGAAGAGCCTGATTTTAAAGTCGGGCTCTTTTATTCTGTGCGTCGGATTTTGCATATAACAACATCCCCACAAGATTAGGCAGAGCCATCAACGCATTGAAAATATCTGCTATGTAAAAGACGTTTTCAAGGCAAATCGTCGCGCCAATGAGTATAAAAACTATATAAATATACTTATAGTATATTTTAGAACGCTCCCCGAAGAGAAAAACAAACGCCGTTTCACCGATAACTTCCCAGCCGATGATGGTTGCAAGGGCGAAAAGATAGATGCAGATAGCGATAAACCCGCCCGAACTTTTCCCTAAAACCGAAGAAAATGCCGATATTACGAGCTCTACGGGGTCGGCACCGATATATTCCGACGAGGTTGTCAGAATTGCGAACGCGGTCAGACTGCAACAGAGAACTGTGTCTATGAAAACCTCTGCTATACCCATAGCGCCCTGACGAAAAGGGTTATCGTCGCCCGAGGCTGAATGAACTATCCCCATACTGCCCATTCCTGCCTCGTTTGAAAAAACTCCCCTCGAAAGACCTGTCACAACCGCCGTTTTTACCGACGCTCCGACCACACCGCCTACTGCCTCGCGGATCCCGAATGCCGATGAGAAAATGTCCGCAAAAACAGTCGGAATAGCTTCAAAATTCTTTACAATTACTAATATTGACATAAAAATATACAGAGAGGATAAAATCGGAACTAACTTTTCAGTAACGTTCCCGACAGATTTCATTCCGCCGATGATGACCAGAAAGCAGACTATCGCCGTTAAAGACGCGATAATAATGGGGTTTACGGAGAATGTTCCCGATAGCGCAGAAATTCCCGAGGCGGATTGAGCCATATTTCCTATTCCGAAAGAAGAGAGAACGCAGAAAACGGCAAAAATATATGACAAGGGTTTAAGCTTTACACTTTCCGACAGAATTTTCATCGCATTTCCCTTTCGGATAGCCGTAAAATTTTCGGCAAAAGCGAGTCCCATTCCGAAAAAAGATGAAACCCACATCCAGAAAATCGCCCCCGCTCCGCCGACGGAGATAGCAGCCGCAACTCCCGTTATGTTGCCTGTTCCCATTGTTGCGGCAAGGGTTGTGAAAGTAGTTTTTCTTAAAGCTTTGTCTCTTAGCGACTGTTTTGTGAACTTCAAAATCGTTTTTGGACGTAGCTGAAAAAATCCGAAGCGAAAAGAAAGAAAAATCCCCGATAAAATAACGGGAAAAAGCATAAAATTCCAGACGGAAGATGACAGTAGTTTCAGCATAAAACCTCTCCTTTTGGGGAAAATAGAGTATACCAAATTTATGTTTTAAAAAGGGTTTTTATGCAAACTGACGGCAAAATATATAAACAAAAGGCAAATTTTAAGGGATATTTTGCTGAATTTATAGAAAAAGAAAAACTGAGAAAAAACCTATTGACAAAAAGTACATTCTACTGTAAAATAGATGATGTCGCAAATGAATTATGGCGGTATAGCTCAGTGGCTAGAGCAACCGGTTCATACCCGGTAGGTCGTAAGTTCAAATCTCACTGCCGCTACCAATGATACCGCAATAATCGGTATCATTTCGGCCCGTTGGTCAAGTGGTCAAGACGTCACCCTTTCACGGTGAAATCATGGGTTCGACTCCCGTACGGGTCACCAACTATGTATCTCGCAAATGCCTATTTTACGGCGTTTGCGAGTTCTTTTTTTGCTCGATTTCTGCACTTGCCACTTATTTGCCACTTATTTTTGAAAATTGCCACTTACACTGCCACTTGTGCTTCTGTAAGCGGCTCTTTTTTATTTCCAAAAGAAAGTGCATTAGTAATCGCTTCACAGTTTCTCGCCTTCGCTTCCTGAAACATATGACAATAGATATTACTCGTTGTTCCTACGCAGGAATGTCCCATATCACTTGATACAGATACCATATCAACACCAGCATTGATGAGCAAGCTTGCGTGTAAATGGCGCAGAGAATGAATATCACAGAAGCGGAAATTATGCTTCTTGCAAAATTCTCCGAACCAAAAGTACGGAGTGTTATTATTCATTGGTCTACCGTCCCACTTGACAAATATTCTGTCCGTGTCCTGCCACTTATCGCCTAAACGCTCACGTTCAGCGTCCTGTTCCTTTTTATAAGCTTTGAGTAATTCCATAATCATCGGTGGAAACTTTGACGAGCGCTGTGATTTTTTTGTTTTGGTAGTGTCAGTATAAATTCCTTTTGCCGCTGTATAGTTTGATGTGCGGCGCACACTGATTACACCGTCCTCCCAGTTGATGTCCTTCCATTCAAGTCCAAGCATTTCGCCACGACGGAAACCGCTGTACACTGCAAGAATGATAAATAGCTTGTATTTCAATGGCTCAGCTTCAAGCGCATTGAAAATTTCTTCAACCTCTGCGAGTGTATAAATTTCTTTTTCCTTCGCTTCGCCTTTCGGCACGGTTACTCGTCTGCACGGATTATCTGTAAGCATGTCCATTTTCACAGCGTAAGTAAACACATTGGATATAAAACTGAGATGATGAACGACGGTCTTTCTGGAAAGCGGCTTACCTGTTCTTTCGCTTTTGCCGTTTTCAAGCAGGTCGTTTACAAATTGCTGAATGTGCCTGCCGTTAATTTTATCAAGCTTCAGATGTCCGATTGCAGGATAAACACGGTTGCGGAGCTGTAACATTCTTTCATAAGAAGTATTACGGAGATTAAATTTAG
>JAGAJQ010000071.1 GCA_017828955.1 Oscillospiraceae bacterium | reverse complement strand
GTGTTATCGGCTTTTAAGTTTCTGAAAAGACAATAAAATCATTCCTTCCCGCAGACAGCCTTGGTTTCGGAAATTCGGGATATGCTCTCTTCGAACGTTCTAACGGAATGATCGATCTTCCAAACGCTATAGCAACAGGTGCTTCAATAAGCGACATCGAAACTATATCGCATCCTGTAATAGTAAGCTTAGACAATGATTACGGTCAAAATGCTTCTATTCTTGAAGCAGAAAACGGAAATCGCTCTTATCTCTATACTCATCATATGGCTTTTTATGATGAACAATCTTATTTTGCAGAAAGTGAAGAATGGCTTCTCGTAGGAACTGTACCTGAAAAGTTCATAACAAAACAGTCGACTGTTGTAAAAAGTCTTTCTGTAATAATTATGGCAACTGCTACTCTTGTTGCTATCCTTGTTTCTGTTTTTGTTATCAGTTCTTCAACATCGAAAATTTCAAAACTCACAAAGTCATTTGAAAACCTCGAAAAAGACCATTCAAAGCCTGTTTTTCTTGAAAGAGTCGGCATAAAAGAAATCGACAAGCTTTCCGAAATTATAGAATCATACAGTGAAAATATCACTGTCAACTCTGCAAAGAAATCAAAGATTGTCGACCTTATATCAAACCCTATAGCTACTTTTGAAATAAGCAAGAACGAAGACAAAGTTTTTGTTTCAAACTCGATAGTAAACATTCTTCAGCTTAATCCCGCCATCATAATAAACGGATATATCAATAAAAATGAATGGGAAGAAATCTATGCTGAAATAACTGCTTCTGAAAACATTTCCTATGAAGGAAGTTATCACATAAACAAAGAAAGCGGAAACGAAAACAGCGGTCAGTGGCTCAAGATAAACACATATGAATCTGATAAATACATAATAGGCGTTATAACGGATATTTCAGAACAGATTCTCGAAAGAAAACGTCTTGAATACGAACGCAGTCACGATGCTCTGACAGGAATTATCAACAGAAGAACATTCCTTTTGAAGACAGAAGAAATCCTCGGAAACTGCAAGAATGCCGTTGTTGCTTTATGGGATATAAAGAATATCAAATTCATCAACAACAAATATGGTCACGAAAACGGCGATAAGCTTATCAAGGCCGCAACAAGAGTTCTTGATTCGGTTTCAAACGACAGACACACTATAACAGCGAGACTTTCAGGCGATGAATTTGTAACAATATTCTTCGGTGAAAAAGACGTTTCGTTCTATAAAAATGAAGTCAGAAATCTTTATGAGCTTCTTTCGAATGTTGTTGTTGAAACACCCGATGGCACAGAAATCAAAATCGAAGCCGCTGTCGGAACAGCTTGTTACCCGTTTGACGCACCCGATATAAAGGGACTTTTACGTTGCACAGACAGTACTCTTCTTAACAACAAGAACGAAAACGGAAGACATTCAGACGGAATATTTGAATATAAGGCTTATTAAAAACTCAAAGGGGTATCGGACAAAAGTCCGCTACCCCAATGTTTTGAAGAAAGGAAAATGTTATGAAATTTGTAATTCAGAGGGTAACCTCTGCTTCTGTTGAGGTTGACGAAAAAATTGTCGGAAAAATAGGAAAAGGATTTCTTGTTTTGATAGGAATAGGTAAAGAAGACAACGAAGAAATCGCCGACAAGATGATCAAAAAACTCATAGGAATGAGAATTTTTGAAGATGAAAACGGAAAGACAAATCTTAGTCTTAACGATGTTTCGGGAGAGCTTTTACTAATATCGCAATTCACGCTCTATGCCGATTGTAAAAAAGGAAATCGCCCCTCATTTATAAATGCAGGTTCACCCGATGAAGCAAACAGACTTTATGAATACATAATTTCAGAATGCAAAAAGGAAATAAGCGTTGTTGAAAAAGGCATTTTCGGTGCAGATATGAAAGTTTCACTTTTAAATGACGGTCCTTTCACAATTATCCTTGATAGCCGTGATATT
>JAGAJQ010000070.1 GCA_017828955.1 Oscillospiraceae bacterium | reverse complement strand
TGATTTTCTTGTATCTAAAGGATCAACTATGGGATTTTTGCTGAAAGAAGAACTTATATAGTCACATAATTCAAGTACGGTACATTAGGAGTCAAAGCTGATGCTATATTTAGATGGAAAAACTGCACACTACAATCTGACAGGAGAAAATAATATGAGCGATTTTATAATTAAAAACGGAGTTTTGGAAAAATACACAGGAAACGAAACCAAGGTAGTAATCCCTGATTCTGTTACGGAGATTGGTGATGAGGCGTTCTATGAATGTGAATCTTTAACAAATATAACAATCCCTGATTCTGTTACAGAGATTGGCGCATATGCGTTCTATGAATGTAAATCTTTAAAAGAAATAATAATCCCTGATTCTGTTACGCAGATTGGTGAGGATGCGTTCAGAGGTTGCGAATCTTTAGAAAAGATAACAATCCCTGATTCTGTTACAAAAATTGGCGAATATGCGTTCTCTTATTGCAAATCTTTAAAAGAGATAACAATACCTGATTCTGTTACAGAGATTGGTCAGCGCGCGTTCGAAGGTTGCGAAAACCTTGCAGATGAAAATGGATTTGTTATTGTAAGAGATGTTTTATATGACTACTTTGGAAATGCTGAAAAAGTAATAATCCCTGATTCTGTTACAAAGATTGGTGAATGGGCGTTCTATGGTTGTAAATCTTTAAAAGAGATAATAATCCCTGATTCTGTTACAGAGATTGGTGAAGGTGCGTTCGGAGGTTGTAAATCTTTAAAAGAGATAACAATCCCTGATTCTGTTAAAGAGATTGGTGAAGGTGCGTTCAAAGAATGCAAATCTTTAAAAGAAATAATAATCCCCGATTCTGTTAAAGAGATTGGTGAGGATGCGTTCAGAGGTTGCAAAAAACTTGCAGATGAAAATGGATTTGTTATTGTAAAAAATGTTTTATATAACTACTATGGAAATGCTAAAAAAGTAATAATACCTAATTCTGTTAAAAAGATTGGTGAATGGGCGTTCTCTTTTTGCGAATCTTTAGAAAAGATAACAATCCCTGATTCTGTTACAGAGATTGGTGGAGGTGCGTTCTATGAATGTAAATCTTTACAAGAGATAACAATCCCCGATTCTGTTACAGAGATTGGTGATGATGCGTTCGATGGTTGCGAATCTTTAGAAAAGATAATAATTCCTGATTCTGTTACAAAGATTGGCAACTATGCATTCGATGGTTGCGAAGACCTTGTTATCAAAGCGTCTGAAAATTCTTATGCACATAAATATGCAGAAAAAAATGAGATAAAATTTGAGACTGTATAAAAAAAATCCCCTCTCCACATCGGAGAGGGGATTTTTGCAAATATTACTGTGGTTCCCAGGTGCCCTGCTGTCTGATACCTGTTTTTGTTGCCTCCGTTTCGATTAAGTCGAGTTCTTCTTTAGTAAGAGTAATCTCCATAGAAGAGGCGAGTTTTTCTGCGTGTGAGGGTTTTGTAATTCCTATAATGGGAACAGTTCCCTTGCTTATTGCCCATAATATAGGTATCTGCGAAGAGTCGATATTGTATTTGTCGGCAATATCTTTCATAACGCTAAGGAGCGTTTCTATTTTTCTGAATTTGCTTTTCGGGAAAGCAAAGTTTCTCGAAGAGAAAAACGGGAAGTGATTTTCTGCGCTGTATTTTCCCGAAAGTGCACCCTGCTCCAAAACCATATAGGCATAGTATTTTATTCCGTTTGCGTTGCAGTAATCGATAATCGGTTGCTGGTCGTTTCTTAAAAGGCTGAAATGATTTTGTATCGCACCGAGTTTCAGGTTTTCTTTTCCGAGGATTTCTTCGGCAGTTTTAATATCATCGAGCGAGGCATTTGATACCCCTATGCTTTTTATGCGTCCACTTTTTATAAGAGGAATTGCCTCAGAAAGATTTTCTTTGAGGCTATTGGGGATATGTATCCAGAAAAGGTCAACACTTTCTCTTCCGAGGCGTTTCATACTTTCCTCAAAAGATTTGGTGAGAGCTCCTTTCTTGTATTTTTTTGAGGGAGCAAATTTTGTAGAAAGAAATATATCATCGTGGTCTTTGATAAAAGAACCTAAAAGGGTTTCACAGGTTCCCATTCCGTAAACGGCAGCTGTATCCCAGTTGAGAAAACCCTGATTTATAGCAGTTTCAAAGGATTTTTTCAAGGTTTCGGGGTCCTGCTTTTTTCCGAAAATCATTGAAGAACCGTTTATGCCCGTTCCCCACGCCCATGTTCCTATCATTATTTCTTTCATTGCTTTTTACTTCCTTTATCTATAATTTTTCTTATCAGCAGAGTAATAAGTATTGCTACCGATGTTACAAACAGTCCGACAAGGATAGTGCCGATAGCGTTAAGGTCGGGTTCTTTGCCTGTGGCAGTTAAAACGGCTACTGTCCAGGCGATTAAAAGCCACTGTATTATATAAATCATATTAAGATTTTTACTACAGAAACTTATGAAAACACCGAACTTTGTCTGACTTGTTTTCTTAAACAGAAAATAACTTATACCGAGTGATAAAACAACAAACGGAATTATGAAGATTACACCTATAAAGTTCTGATGATAATATGAATTATCACAGAGCGCATAAATAAGGCGTATATCATAACCTATAAACAAGAGGCAGGAAATCATCGCAACCGATACCACGCTACCTGCTATGATAAGTATACGATAAAACTTTTCCTTGTTCAACACTTTCTGAAGATATTCCCCGAATAAAATGCCAAGAAAGGGATAAAGACACCACAACGAAAGGGGAAAGGCTACTTTTTCTCCTGTAGGGAATAAAAGTCCTAAAAGATTACCCGTTATTACAGAAGAAAATGTCAGACGCGAAAACCATATGCCGACAGCCTGAAAAAGTATTCCTATAACAAGCATTGCTTTTGAATTGATTTTCGCTTTCTTCATAAGACCTGCTGCTAAAAATGTCATTCCCGCAAAATGAAGAATGTCGATATTGAGAAAACCGTCTGCTATATATTCAAAACTATAATCCATTTTAAGAATAAGATTCCCCAAAATCTCAAGTAATGATTCTCTGAAAAAATTAAGCAGAAACCCCATAGCGAGAAGTTTAAATCCTCTCTTTATAAAATCTTTCGGTGAACTATGACGGGTAAATACCATTCCTGCTCCCATAGCAAACATAAATACGGGCGCTGCCATAGGTCCGCCAAGAAACTCTATTGCATTACGGAAAAATCCCGTCGGAAGATAGTTGTGGTAATCATAAGAACTCAACTGTTCATAGGTATGTATGCATACCATAAATATAACGGCAAAGAATTTTACGCAGTCAATCTCATATTGCCTGCCTGTGTTGACGCGTTCTGATGAAATGTAGGTTTCTGTTTTCATAACTGCCTCTCCTTATTAGCGAACATTTAGTCGCTTTTGCTCTTTTTAAAAAAGAGATAATTAAATCTCTTTTTTATGACTATTCACTTCTGAGTGTTGAAAAAGCAAGTACACCTCTTAAATGATATCTTAAAAGGGAATTTATCTGCTTTTTCGTGTTTTCATCTGATGTATGATTTATGAGGATATTTTCAATCCCCGACATAAGCATTTTCACAAGAGTTTCGGCAAAACCCTCTGCAGTTCTTTCGGGGTCGAAAGCGAGAAAATTCTTCATAAGATTTTTTTCGACCGATTCTTTAAAGCGGGTTGCATCTTCGGGTGCATCGGGACCGATAATAATCATAAGTTCTTTTCTGTATTTAAATATAACGGGCGAAAGAATATCCGTCATCTTCTCTGCGATTTCATCGTTTGAATATATGAGAAGTTCTGTTCCTGTTATAACATTCATAACTTTCATTATTTCCATAGAAGGAACAGTGAGAAGTTCACGGCATATATCTTCTTTAGAAGGAAAATAACGATAAAGGTTGCTTTTGCTTATCTCACAACGGGTTGCGACAGAACTCATAGTGGCGTTGCGATAGCCCTTTGAGCTGAATTCTTCTAAAGCCGATTCCAATATTTTAGCACGGATATGGTCTTTTTGTATCTGCATATTTACTCCTCTGTCATTAGCGAATTATCGTTCGCTTTTAATGATATCATCATATCCTGTCTTTGTCAATAGTGTTTTATAGAATTTTAAAAAGGTTATAAAAACGGAAGTATCTTTAAAAAGACACTTCCGTTTATTTTACATAGAACACATTAAATCATAAAGCCCCATTTCTGCCCCTGCCCCAAGGTTAAGATAGTTTCCTCGCCATATCCATAAAATGTAGTCAAAATTATCAACAGTGAATGAAAATTTTAAAATCATTCTAAGATAGTGGCATATCTGAAATTCCAACTATTAAATAATCATCTTCACTTGTACCTATCCAAATTCTCCAAATGCCTTCGTTTTCTTTTTTATCATCAATCAATATAGCTGAAAATGAAATTGTATACTGGTCTTTATCAGTCATCACTTTTTTTGATTTAGCATTTCCTATACTTGAATATGTTAATACCCCCTTATCAATTGATTCTCCACCAGATACTGTTCGTATTTTTTCATAAGAAACAACATCCCCTTCAAAATATTTTGTCATTTCTTCAATCTGTTCATCAAGTTCATCGCCAAGTGTTTCTTGAACTTTTGTTGAAAACATACTTTTTATCGTTTGAGTATCATTATCCTCAAGTGCAATAATCATCTCATCAAGAATGGCATTCGCCTGACTTTTCTGTGAATTTTCATTCTTTACACAACCGCTTAAAACAAAAATAAACAATATCAAAATTATAGATAATTTCTTTTTCATTTAACCAAATCCTCCTCACACCAGCATATCCAAATTGTTTTGTTTAATCCCATCCATATCCGCCGATAACGGCTATCTCATTGCCTTCTTCGTCTTGAAGTCCGATTACTCCAATTCCAACCCTGCCGGCATCACTTTCATATACTTCATATGTGCAATATCCAATAGTATACTTCTTACCGCAATTTGTTTTTATATTTCCGATTTCAGGAGTACTATGTTTATCAACGCATATTCCATTATCATACCCACCAGACCATCCACCATTAGAATATATCTTGTATGATACAGATTCACCTTCATATAAATCAAATGCGTTTTGTATTTCAGAATCAATATCATAATAATCTATTGAATTTTGACAAAACATACTTTTTAATCCCTCTGCATCCTTTTCGTCAAAACAGCGAAGTATTTCTTCTGATTGTACTTTTATGGATGAAGGATCTTTTTTAGTGACACAACCCGAAAATACTATGCTAATCAATATTACTGTAATGAAAACCAGTTTCTTTTTCATTTAATCAAATCCTCCGTAAAGTGTTTTCGTTTATATTTTAGCATACAGATAAACTTTTAGCAAGGGAGGTTGCTTATAAAACAAAAAGCGACCGAAATATTATCGGTCGCTTTGATTTATTCGCTTTTGGGCAAAACCACTGTAATGGCAGTGCCTTTATTCTCTTCGCTTTTGATTGAAATTTTTCCGCCGTGATACTGAACGGAATGCTTGACGATAGAAAGCCCGAGTCCCGTTCCGCCCGATTTTTTCGAGTGGCTCTTATCTACTCTGTAAAAGCGTTCGAAAATTCTTGCGTGGTGTTCAGGAGCAATACCTATTCCGTTGTCGGAAACAGTAAGCGTTACTTCCTTTTCGGTTTCTGAGATAGAGATATCAACCTTACCGCCATCGGGGGTATACTTAATACTGTTATCACAAAGATTATAGATAACCTCAAAAAGCAGGTGCTTTACGCCTAAAACAATTCCGCTGTCGCCCGATACAGAAAGGGAAATATCCTTTTTATCAGCGCTGTCAAGAAGAACTTTGCAGGCTTCGTCTGCGATTTCATAAAGCGAAACATTTTCTTTTGAAAGTTCTGTCTGTTCATCAAGTTGTGAAAGTCTTATAATGTCATCTACAAGCGTTACAAGACGAGTTGCTTCTTCTCTGATATGACCTACAAAGCGTGGCATATCCTCTTTTTTCACAAGCCCGTTTTCGATAAGTTCAGCACTGCCCGTAATAGTCTGAAGCGGAGTTTTAAGTTCGTGAGAAACATTCGCTGTAAACTCTCTGCGAAGTCTTTCGGCGTCAGCCTGTTCCGTTATATCGAATGCAAGGATAACCGCACCTACGGTTTCTCCGTCCGTTTCAATACGGCTTATGTCAAACTGATATTCCTTTTCACCGAGTTTTACACGGATTTCAGAATGTCCGTCTGTAAGCGCTTTTTCAATGGCAGAGGTTATTTCGTGTCTGCGGTTTATTGTCAGGAATTCTTTTCCCACACAATTTTCATCTGTATCAAAAACCTTTATTGCCGATGAATTTATAGTGAGGATATTTCTGTTTTTATCAAGCAGTAAAAGTCCTTCACGCATATTTTTTGTGATAAGCTCGAATTCATCTTTTCTTCGGTTGAGTTCTGCTACCTTGCGTTCGATTTTCATATTCTGCTTGTGGATACGGCTGAGAAGAGGTGCGATTTCTTCATAGGCATCATTCTCTGTCGGATTATCAAGGTCAAGTTTATTGAGTGGCTCGATTATCCTTTTCGACATTTTATGTGCAAGAACTGCTGAAATGATAACTGCAATTATAATCACGATAATAACGGGATACATCATTCCTAAAAGAAGGACAAATCCACTCGCACGGTTTACTGAAATACGAAGAACTGTTCCGTCTGAAAGAAGAACTGCTTCATAAAGTGTTTTTTCGGTAAGTGTTGCAGAACGGCGCGAACTGCTTCCTTTTCCTGTTTCAAAGGCTTCTTTTATTTCCTCACGGTCAAGGTGATTATCCATTGACGATTTGTCAGCCTGAGAGTCGAAAAGAACCGTTCCGTCAGAAGCTATCCAGGTAAGACGGAAATGATCCGATTTCAGATTGCTGAGATATTCTTCACCCGATTGCTCTGTTCCGACAGAAGCAATAGAAAGTTCATCCTTGATATGATTTATCTGAATATTTGTAAAGTAATCGTATAGAAAACTTGTTATAATTACAAGAGTTGCCATAAGAACGGCAAGCGAGGTAGCAAAAATAGAACGAAAAATCTTACTTGTCATAGTTACCTCCGAATTTATAACCGACATGGCGTACGGTTTCAATCATTTCGCCGTATTCAAGAAGTTTCTGACGAAGCGTTCTTATATGCATATCGACTGTTCTTGTTTCACCGACAAAATCAGCACCCCATATTTCGTTATATAGAGTATCCCTTGAAAAGACAAGCCCCACATTTTTCATAAAAAGCGAAAGCAGTTCAAATTCCTTATAGGTAAGAGAAACCTTTTCGCCGTTTACTGTAACGGTGCGTTCGTCAAGATTAAGAGAAAGCCCGCCTGACTGTAAAATGCGGTTTACTGTTTTGGGCTTACAGCGACGCATAACTGCCTTTACTCTCGAAATCATCTCCATCATTCCGAAAGGCTTTACAAGATAATCGTCAGCGCCCATATCAAGCCCCTGAACCTTATCGAATTCCGCACCCTTTGCTGTTGCCATAATAACGGGAATATCAACATATTCCGCTGTGCTTTTGAGAATTTTAAGCAACTCGATGCCATCTTTTCCGGGGAGCATTACATCGAGGATAACAAGGTCGGGAAGTTCTGTTTTAAGCGCAGAAAGAAAACTGTCGCCGTCTTCAAAACCTTTTGCTTCAAACCCTGTTGACTTCAAGGCATAAACTTCTATATCACGGATACTTGCGTCGTCTTCAACGCACCATATCATATAAATCAACCCCTTTATGAGTTCTTATGCTGTCCTGTTACGGAGAAAATCACCCATTCGGCGATGTTTGTTGCGTGGTCGCCGATGCGTTCGAAATATTTTGCTATCATCAGAAGGTCGAGGGCATATTCACCGTTTTCTGTGGTTTCTGTAATCATCTTTATAAGGCTACACTTAATTCTGTCGAAATATTCGTCAACCTTGTCATCATGGAGAATAACCGATTTCGCAAGTTCTGTATCCTTTTTCACATAAGCGTCAACGCTGTCTGTTACCATTGAGATAGTTTCTTCCGCCATATCTCTGATATGCACTGTTTCTTCGGCTGTTCTGCCTTCAAGATATTTGATTATCTCTGCGATATCTTCTGCCTGGTCGCCTATGCGTTCCATATCGGTTATCATTTTAAGCGCAGCGGAAATCTGTCTTAAATCTCTTGCAACAGGCTGCTGCTGTAATAAAAGTTTCATACAACGCGCTTCAATGTCACGCTCCTTATGGTCGATGTCCGATGAAATCGCCGAAACATTTTCAGCAAGCGAAACATCTCCCGTGGTAAGTGCTTTTGAAGCGAGGGCGATAGCCTCTTCGCAGAGTGCGCCCATTTCTATCATTTCTGTGTTGAGTATATTAAGTTGCTCATCAAATCTGCTTCTCATTATCCAAACCTTCCTGTAATATAATCTTCTGTACGCTTATCGAGTGGCTGTGAAAACAGTTTTTCGGTTTCACCGTATTCGATAAGTTCGCCCAGTAAAAAGAATGCCGTATTATCGGAAATCCGGACTGCCTGCTGCATATTGTGAGTTACTACAACAATAGTATAATTCTTTTTAAGTTCGATTGCAAGTTCCTCAATTCTCGATGTTGAGATAGGGTCAAGCGCAGATGTAGGCTCATCCATAAGAAGAATTTTCGGCTTTACGGCAAGCGCTCTTGCAATACATAATCTCTGCTGCTGACCGCCCGACATTCCGAGGGCATTTTTCTTTAGTCTGTCTTTTACTTCATCCCATATTGCCGCATCACGAAGTGACTGTTCTACAATCTCATCAAGTTTTACCTTTGATTTTATTCCGTGTGTACGGGGCCCGTAGGCAATGTTGTCATAAATGCTCATAGGAAAAGGATTAGGCTTCTGAAAAACCATTCCGATTTCACGGCGAAGTTCGTTTACATCAACACTGCCGTCATATATATTCTGTCCGTTATAGCAGACTTCGCCCGTTATCTTGACCGTGGGAATAAGGTCGTTCATACGGTTCAAAGTCTTTAGAAATGTAGACTTTCCACAGCCCGAAGGCCCGATAAAAGCAGTTATGCTATTTTCGGGTATTCTGATGTTTACATTTTTCAGCGCCTGCGTTTTGTCATACCATAAATTAAGGTCTTTCGCTGTCATTATATCGCTCATTGTATCATTCCTTCCTATCAGAGTTCACGCTTTTTTGCAAAATATCTGCTGACAAGGGTTGCAGAGAAATTTATCAGAAGTGTTAAAATCATAAGTATCGCCGCTATCGCAAAGGCAACTCCGAACTCGCCCTGCTCTTTTGCATAGACATAAAGCGCAACTGTAAGAGAAGCGCCGGGAGAGGTAAGTCCCTCGAAAAATCCGTTAAGCGCGTGGGCAAAACCTGCTGTAAAAAGAAGCGCCGCAGACTCGCCTAAAATCCTTCCTATCGAGAGAATACAACCCGTTATCACTCCGTTAACACAGCCGGGGAGTACAACAGTTCTTATAACTCTCCATTTTCCTGCGCCAAGCCCGAATGCTCCGTCACGATAACTCTGCGGAACTGTTTTAAGACTCTCCTGAGTAGTACGCATTACTGTCGGCAGATTCATAATTACAAGGGTAAGTGACCCTGCTAAAAGAGAGGTTTTAAAGCCTAAGAACTGACAGAAAAACAACATTCCCACAAGCCCGTATATGATAGAAGGAATGCCCGAAAGTGTTTCCGCTGCATATTCGATAACAGAAACAAGCCTTTTGTTTTTTGCATATTCAGTAAGATATATCGCCGCACCGACGCCTAAAGGAATAACGAAGACAAGTGTTGCTATAACTATATAAAGAGTATTTAAAATATCGGGGAGAATGCCTGTCTTTCCACTTATATAACTTGGCTTTGTGGATAAAAGTTCCCATGAGATATGGGGTATACCCTTTATAAAAACATACGCCACAAGGAATATTACAAGCATGGCTGTAAGGCCTGTCGAAATATACATAACGGTTTTCATAGTTCCGATATAGGCTTTTCTTTTTTTACTAAGCATCAGTCTTTCTCCTTTTTCAAGAAAAAGTTAAGTGTTGCGTTTATAAGCATAATAAAGAGGAACAGCACAAGTGCTATCGAGAAAAGTGCCTGTTGCTGAAGCCCACTTGAATATGACATCTCACTTGCAACAGCAGTTGTGAGAAAACGAACACTCTGGAAAAGCGACGGCATATTCGGAACATTTCCCGATACCATCATAACAGCCATGGCTTCACCTATGGCACGCCCCACACCAAGCACAACAGCCGCCGCAATTCCGCTTTTTGCCGCAGGAACAGAAACTCTGAAATATGTTTCAACGGGTGTTGCTCCAAGAGCTAAAGAGGCGTCCTCATATTCTTTTGGAACAGCCTCAATAGCCGTCATGGAAACTTTTATAATAGAAGGAAGTATCATAATAGCAAGAACGATTATCGCTGAAAATAAACTTGCGCCATCGGGAATATCAAATATCTCACGCACAGCAGGTACAAGCACAAGCATACCCACTAAACCATATACAACCGACGGAATACCTGCGAGCAGACTTACTGCACCCTCCATAAAGGCTTTTACTTTCGGGTCAGCAAGTTTCGATAAATACACAGCCGTAAAAAATCCTATGGGAACGCCTATTAAAATCGCTCCTGCCGTTCCGTAAACACTTGTTAAAATAAAGGGGAGTATTCCATAACTTGGCGTATCGGCGGTTGATGCCCATTTTGTTCCGAAAAGGAAATCGAAAAGTCCTATTTTTGTTATAGCGGGAATTCCCGAAATCACAAGATATATTGTTATCAGAAGAACGCATCCGACAGTAAGAAGACCGAGTATCAGAAACACGCCGTGAATGGCTCTTTCAATCATTTTATTTTTCTTCATAAATCTGCTCCGTATATGACATTATGCGGCAGAAAACTATCGCATAGTCTTTTTATCTTAGTTTGCAGCAACAACGCCTGCTGTTGAAATTGCTTCTCTTGCGTCTTCTGATGTGATGTAGTCAAAAAACTTCTGTGAACTTTCTGAAAGTTCTGTATCAGCCTTTGTTACAAGAACAAAAGGACGCTGAACAACATAACTTCCGTCTTTTATAGTTTCTTCAGAGGGAGCGACACCGCCTACTGTAAGCATCTTTACATTATCCTTTACAGACGCTACCGATGCATAACCGATTGCCGCGGGATTGCCTGAAACAGTTGTGATAACATCGCCTGTTGAGGTGAGTTCCTGACGGTATTTGCAGTTATCTTCTGTGTCTGTTATAGATTCAAATCCGTCACGCGTACCGCTACCTGCTTCGCGTCCGATAAGTACGATTTCAGCGTCGTTACCGCCGATTTCACTCCAGTTTGTGATTTCGCCTGTATAAATCTTTGCAATTGTTTCAATGTCAAGGTCAGAAACGGGATTTTCAGGGTTTACGATGATTGCGATTCCGTCATAAGCGAGAACTGTCGATGTAAGACCCTGAGCCTTTTCTTCGTCCTTCAGATCACGGCTTGAAAGCCCGATATCACAAGTTCCTGCGGCAACTGCTTTGATGCCAGAGCCTGAACCTGTGGGGTTATATGTTACTGTAATTCCTGTGTCGTTTTCAAATGTTTCGCCCAAAACTCCGATAACCTTTTCCATTGAGGTTGAGCAGTCTGTTGAAACTGCTTCCTTTTCGGCTGAACAGCCAGCGAGTGTGCCGCACACAATAAGTGCAACTGTTAAAATACTGATAATCTTTTTCATAATTACAATTCCTTTCAGATGTAAATTTGTTTGTGTTTTTTGTTTACATCCGAATTATATCGCTCTTATGTAAAGTCGGGAAGAGGAGTTTTGTAAAATCTGTGTCAAATTTCAAATAGATTAAATTCTTAACTGATAAAAAAAGAGCAGTACCGCCTGATTCTGCGATACTGCTTCTTATATTGCATTACTCTGAAAATGTGGATTTTTAATAAAATTCAACTGTAACTTTAAGGTCTTTAACGCCCTGATTTACTTCGTAAACAAGGTTTGATATTGCGATTTCGGCAGATTCTTCTGCGATTTCATAATAGTCGGTATTTGTCGAAAATTCTTCTTTTATTACATTCGCACCCTTTACCTTTGCTTCTTCATAAAGTCTGCTTCCTTTTGCAACACTTCCGTTTTTAAGGATTGAATCATCGACAAAGAATTTGTTTTCGACAACAGAATCCGTAATGGCAAGTTCGGGTCTGGGAACTCTTACAGATACTGTGCTGTGTCTGTTGTCTATAATGTATTCAGCGGCTTCCATATTAACTGTATATATCCCTTTGCCTTTAACCTCAAACCAGGCAGTTATTTTTTCATCGGGTTCATCACAGTTTATATACTCTGTATTTATAACTTCTAAAACCTGTAATCTGTTGTCGGTTTTTATAGATGTTATATCTATGTCGACTCTGTTGCTTACATGGTGATTGTTTTCGCCGAGTCCCATAAAGGTTTCCTTGAAATCTTCATAGGTCTTTTCCTTTTCTGAAAGGAATGTTTCTTCGCTTGATTTGATAGCAGAATCAAGTGCGACAGAGCCTGAGGTTATAAAGAGAATAAAACTTGCAACAAGGGCGATGACTGCGACAATAAAGATAATCATTCTTATTATTACTTTTTTGGAATCAGTAGTAACAATTTCTTTTTTATCAGACATTATTCATCCCCCTTTTCTTCTATAAATGTAACGTCTATTGTTTTTCCCGTTGTGTTTACGGAATTTAACATTTCAGTAACCTGCGCTAAAGCACGTTCCTTTGCCTGATTATGAAGGTCGGAATTTTTCTTCACCTTTTCGTTTATCTTTTCACGCATTTCCTTTTCTGAATTTTCAGCACCTTTAAGTCCGTTTTCGGTTGTTCCGTTGAAAAGAGTTCTTTCGTATGTTCCGATAACCTCTGATGTTGCGTTGTCGATATAAACCTCACATTCAGGCTCGGGGATTTTTACATTTATCTTTGTGAGATTTTCTTTTATATGCATTTTAGTAAGGTCAACTGTGAAAACAGCCTGTCCTTCCTGAACTGTCAGCGATGCGTATGCGAGTTTGTCTTTTGAGAAAGGATTGGTGCTGTTCTGCTTATGAAAATTCTCTACCTTAACACCTGCAACAAGAACCTGAAGCTTTGATATTTTTCTTATCTCACTTGCAAATTCAGCCTCTGTATCCTTAGCGCCAAGACCTTCTTCTTTTCCTTCGCTATAGTTTTCAGAAGCGTCTTTTATTCCCTCAAAAGACCCCACTGCTTTTCCCATTCCGACAGCAAGGGCGTCGCCTGCAACTTCGCCTGATTTTTTGGCACATACAAAAACCACTACCGAAATCACAAGAAGAATTACTGCTATAAGGGCAACGATTTTCTCCCAGTGATTCTGAAAGAAAGTAACTACTTTTTTCATAATATCCTACCCCTTTCTTTCGACCTTTATATAATCTTCAGCCGAGATAGTCTTGCCGTGAAGTGTATTTGTAATTTCGATTTCTTCCGTCGCTGTGTATAAAAACGGAAGATTGCCTGCGATTTTATATCCTTCCTTGTCTTTGAGTTCACACTTAACAGTGAGTTTCTGTTCTTCTCTGAGGTCGACAGTTCCGCCTATTGCTTTTTTGTCAAGATAAAAGGTGTATTTTGCGATGTCGCTTTCCGTGTCTTTAAAGGTAACCTTTATGAACTTCTTGATTTCGTGGCTGTTTTTAATTTCAAAGATGTCTGTTTTATAGTCGGAATATTTCATTTCCTTTTCAAACATATTGTCCTTGATGTTGTTTCCCGTTATGTAATAATTCTTATCGGGGATGATTCTTACAATAACAGTAGCACCACCGTCAATGAAATCTCCCGATTTCAGTTCATAGCCGTTGTCTTTGAGAGAAACGCTTACTTTCGCATTTTTGAAACTGTCCTGATGGCTCAGGAACTTTTCAACCTTTTCGCCCGATTCCTTTGAAACATAGATGTTTATTGTTTCATCGTCGATTTCAGAAAGATTAAGTGTGTATCTCGCTACACCTCCGTCAAGCTTTTCGGGAGGGCTCACTTCAGACTGTGTGCAGTAGAGTTTGTATCCGTTTTTAATGTCTATAACGATGTTGTCATTGTGTCTTACCTGAGGGATTTTTTCGGTGTTCGCCTTTTCTTTTGAGTTCACCTGTATTTTTGAAATTCCCTTATTATCGCCACCTATGAGAATATCCATAAACTTTCTGAGTTCCACAGAATATTCGGATGTCTTGTCGCTCAGTGTCTTCTGCGGGAATGTAACTACTCCTTTTAGTTTCTCGACACCCTGAACTTCGGGAGATGTCTTTACAACATAATAATCCTTTTCTTCATAGAAGAATGAAATGTCGAGAGTTTCGGTAGGGTCGATTTTCATTTCAGAAGCAGAATATTCTTCTCCGTTCACAGTCCATTTTCCCGAAACCTGTCTGTTTGTAGAAATATCCTTGGCAGAAAACTTAAGCTGACTTTCAATATATTCCCCGACGGGTTCTATGATGATGTCGTTCCTTTTAAAATCCGAAGGTATTGTAAATACTGTTTTTCTGTCGTCGCTGTTTGTTGCGATAAGAATTTTTTCTCCGTCTTTCCATTCATAAATTCTGTATTCAGAAAATCCGAACACACCCGAAAGGTCTGATTTGACAACGGGCTCAGATGCGTATACCGAATCTCCCGCTGAAAGCATAATGTCTTCATCAGGAGAAAGGGGAATGGTCATATCAGCATCTTTGAAATAAGAAATATCAAGAGATGTGTTCTCTGAAAGTGTAACAGAAATGTTTTCTGCCTTGTTGTCAGACATAGCAGTAACGATTTCGCTGTCAAGATAATATCCGTCGCTGTCAAGCTGTCCGTTTTCTTTCAGTTCGAGGTATTTAAGATAGGCTTCGTCGCCTGATTCGAGAAGATATTTCTCTAACTTTTCTTCGGCAGAGGCACACCCCGTCAGAAGAAAGAGAGAAACTATCCCCATAGCAATAAGTTTCAAGTGTTTCATAAAAATTCCCCCTTTTACACAGGATAAATTTTTCAGAAATCTGTCATTTTAACCCTTCATAATAATTATAACATATCTTGTATAAATTTGGATATAAAACCCGAAATTTGCCAGACAATTATTATCCCCCTTTTTTGTGCAGGATAGATAACCCCACCCCGTGCCTTGTGCCCACGCCTGACGGCGAGTTCACCCGTGACACAGAACGGGAGATAAATCTCCACGTTCTGCGCCCCTTAACAGAGCTTCGCTCTGTGGCACGGGGTGGTGTCTTTTCTTATATGCTTTTTATA
>JAGAJQ010000069.1 GCA_017828955.1 Oscillospiraceae bacterium | reverse complement strand
TATTTCACACTTGGTGATGAATACCGCATAGCAAGAAAGCAATAAATAAAGGCACCCCGAAGGGTGCCTTTATTTTGTTGTTAGATAAATTAACCAAATAAAAAGTGCTTTTTCTTGCTAAATTGACATTTTATCCTAATTTGAAAAAATCAATAAAAATTATTGTTGAACAGGATTTTGTGTGATATAATAAGTATAAGTATTTTTATATCTGTAAAAAGGAGAAAAAGTTATGTTCACAAAAGACATCGGCATAGATTTAGGAACAGCGAATACACTCGTTTATATGCGTGGAAAGGGAATTATTATCCGTGAGCCTTCGGTTGTTGCGGTTGACACAAGAACAGACCAGGTGCGTTGCGTAGGAACAGAAGCGAAGGATGTTATCGGCAGAACCCCAGGCTCTATCATTGCTGTACGCCCTCTTAAAGACGGCGTTATCGCAGATTTTGACATCACAACATCAATGCTTCAGGAATTTATAAAGAAAGCACTTTCAGGCTCACTTTTTGCAAAGGCGAGAGTAATCATCTGTATTCCTTCAGGTGTCACAGCGGTAGAACGCCGTGCCGTTAAGGAAGCAGCTTAAAACGCCGGTGCAAAAAGAGTTTCTATCATCGAAGAACCTATGGCAGCGGCAATCGGTGCTAATCTTCCCGTTGCAGAACCCACAGGCTCTATGATAGTTGACATCGGCGGCGGAACATCAGAAGTTGCCGTTATCTCACTCGGCGGTATCGTTACATCTCGTTCTGTAAGAGTAGCGGGAGATGAATTTGACCTTTCAATCATCAACTACATCAAGAAGAAATACAACCTTCTCATAGGTGAAAGAACAGCTGAAAACATCAAAATCGGAATAGGCTCTGCTTTCCCCGGCGATGATGACACAACAATGGAAATCAAGGGTAGAAACCTTCTCAACGGTCTTCCCGAAAACATCATCATAACATCTGCCGAAATCAGAGAAGCACTTTCAGAACCTCTCGCAAGAATTATCGAAGCAATAAAGACAACTCTCGAAAAAACTCCCCCCGAACTTTCAGCGGATATCATCGATCAGGGTATCACACTCGCAGGTGGCGGTGCACTCCTTAAAGGTCTTGACAGACTCATCAACAAGGAAACAGGTATGCCTGTAAACATCGCAGAAAGCCCTCTCGACTGCGTTGCTGAAGGAACAGGAAAGGTTCTCGAAAATATCGAAAAGCTCCACGATGTTCTCAATGACGATACAGTAAGATACAGCATCTGATAATTTTTTAGGGGCAGTTTTCTGCCCCTTTTCATTTTGATTTAAAAGAAGGAGGTGTCGGCAAAATGAGAGATTTCTTTTTCAGTAAAAAATTCAAGATAATACTTTGTGTGCTTGCTGTTCTTGTCGGCATCACACTCTATACAGTAAAAGAAAGTTCATCAGACCCTGCTAATTCAGTCATATCAAAAATTTTCGCACCATTCCAGAAACTTTCTACAAGTATAAAGAACGGCGTTGAAAACAGTCTTTCGGTTATAACAAACGCAAAACAGAATTATGATGAAAATATTGAACTCAGAAAAAAACTTGATGAACTCTATGTTAAGATTATAGACTATCAGAAGCTGAAGAACGAAAACGATCAGTTAAGAAGAGTTATAGGTCTTAAAGAAGATTTTCCCGATTTTGCCTTTTCACCACCTTGCCAGATCATTTCAAAAACAGCGAACGATCCTTTCGGTTCTTTTGTTATAGATAAGGGAACGAAAGACGGAATTTCAGTCTACGACCCCGTTATAACGGACGCAGGTCTTGTCGGTATAGTTACAAAGGCATCTACAACATATTCGAGAGTGACAACAATCCTCTCGCCCGAAGTTCCTGTCGGGGCATATTGTATCAGAAACAATACAACGGGTATCGTTGAATGTGACGCTGAACTTGCCGCCGAAGGCATATGCCGAATGAAATATATCGAAAAGGACAGTGACCTTGAGGTAGGGGATATTATAGTAACATCGGGTAATAGCGGACTTTTCCCTAAAGACAGAATTATAGGAACAGTTGAGGAAATATACATCGAAGAAAGCGGTCTTTCAAAAACCGCGATCATAAAGCCTATTGCCGATATAAAGGAAATTCAGAGTGTTTTTGTCATAACCTCGTTCAACGGACAGGGAGAAAGTTATGAAGAAGAATAGACCGCAGACATTAAAAGAAAAACGCCGTAATCTTATCATAAAATGGCTTTTGTATCTTCTTGTTATGGCTGCGTCATTTCTTTTTATGACGGTAACCGACATAGTTGTTCCACTGCTTCATATTCCGATAGCGATATGTATTGCCATTTATGAGAAAAACGAACTTACAGCCTCTTTTATGGGGCTTTTATGCGGACTTTTAACAGACGTTGCCTGCGGAAAACTTTTCGGATTCAACGGCTTTATGTTAACTGTTGTCTGTATGTTTGTTTCGCTTCTCTTTTTATATGTTTTAAGACACAACACAGTAAACTATCTTATTGTAAACGCCGCAACGGCAGTGGTGTTCGGACTTCTTGATTATCTCTTCTTCTATGCTATGTGGGGAAGCGATATCAACGGAAGAATTTTTGTATTCAATATTCTTATTCCTGTGGTACTGACTATTGCGATTTCTCCGCTTATGTGGTTTGCATTCAGGGTGATACATCACTATTTCGGTATCAAGAAAGAACATTTTATGGCTGAACAGTCAGAAGATATAGTAAGAGAATAATTTTTTCAAAGAAGGAGGGTTTCACATATGTCGCCGATGAATAAAAGAGTGAGAATGATAATACTTATCGTCTTTATCGCTGTTGCAACGGCACTTTGCGGAATCCGACTTATGAAAATCCAGATAGTTGACGGTGAAACTTACCTCGAACAGTCAAAATATGCCGCTAAGGGAACGCAACTTATCAAGGCGGCAAGAGGTGAAATCGTCGACACAAACGGAATTCAGATTGTAAAGAACAAAGCAGGTTTCAATGTTATAATAGAAGCCGCTTTCTTCCCCAAAGATTATCAAGAGGGGAATGAAATAATCCTTAAAACAGCAAAAATCCTTATGGAAGATAATGTAGAGAGGGTTGAAAGCATACCCATCTCGAAAACGCTTCCATATGCCTATCTCCCCGATAGAGAGAGGGATATAAAGGTTATGCTTGACGATGAACATTTAAGACTTAATGTCTATGCAACACCTGACGACTGTATAAACGCACTCATAGAACGCTATGAGATTTCTGACGAATACACGACCGAAGAAAAAAGAATCATCGCAGGCGTAAGATATGAAATGCTTCTCCGAGGGTTTTCCGTAAGTAACCGATATACCTTTGCAGTCGATGTTCCTGTTGTTACAGTTTCAAAGATAAAGGAACTTTCATATAAACTTCAGGGTGTTGATATTGCTGAAGAAGCGGTAAGAGTTTATGCACAGAGCGATATTCTTTCGCATTCGATAGGAACAGTAGGCCCTATCTATGCCGAAGAATATCAGGAACTTAAAGAAGAAGGTTATAAACTCAACGATGTTCTGGGTAAAAGCGGAATTGAAAAGTTTATGGAAAACGAACTCCGCGGAAGTGACGGAACAAGAACAACCCTCATTTCAGGCGGAAAGGTTATCTCTGTTACCGATACAATCCCTGCCGTTCCCGGAAATACAGTTAAACTCACAGTTGACAGTGAATATCAGCGTGATGTTCAGAATATTCTTGCAAACCATATAAAATGGCTTAATATGTATTCAACCGAAGAAAAGGGAAAGAATGCATATGCGGGTGCTATCGTCGTTCTTGACGCAAAAACGGGTGCTGTAAAAGCTATTGCAAATGCCCCGACTTATGATATATACGACTATATAAACAATTACTCGGAAGTTCTGGGAAGAGAAAATCAACCTCTTGTAAACCGTGCGATAGACGGCCTTTACCGCCCCGGTTCAACTTTCAAGACAGTTACCGCAACGGCGGCTTTAAATGAAGGCGTTATAAGCGGAACAGATACAATAAACTGTACTCAGGTTTATACCTATTATAATGACATAGCCCCGACCTGTATGGGACATCACGGAAAAATTCCCGTTACAGAAGCCTTGAGGGTTTCCTGTAATATATTCTTCTATGATACAGGTCGACAGATAGGTATCGATAAAATCGACGAATATGCCGCATATTACGGCCTCGGTGAAAATGTCGGCCTTGAAATAGGCGGAAGCAAAGGCTGGGTTTCTTCCCCTGATGTTTTCCTCGATTATAAAATGGACTGGACACCCGGTCAGGTTTTACAGACAGCTATAGGACAGTCGGAAACGGCGGTAACTCCCTTGCAGATGGCAGTTCAGGCGATGACTATCGCAAACGAGGGCGTAAGATATAAACCCTATATCATAGAGGGTGTCTACGATTATAACCTCGAAAACGAACTTTATAAAACCGAACCCGTTATAGTTTCACAGATACCCATAAAGAACGACAAAACATTCTATTATGTAGAAGAAGGTATGAAACAGGCGGCGGCTTTCGAAAAATATTACGGCGTTGATTATACCCTTTATCCCGATTATACACTCACAGATCTTCCGAAAGAGGCTTGTATCAAAACAGGCACTCCTCAGAAGACAAAGGATATAGTAAACTCGGCCGTTGTAGGATATTATCCCGCCGATGACCCCGAAATAGCTTTCGCTTGCTATGTCGAAGAAGGCGAATATTCAAAACTTATGGTTCGTCAGCTTATTGACGCTTATTATGGCTATGGATATTATGCCGACGGCGAAAAACCACAATACGATGAAAATTTAAAGCTTATTCTTCCCGAAGAAGATGAGGAAGAAATAACAAGTTTAGCAGAAAATATCCCTGATTTGTAAAAATCAGGGATATTTTATAGCTTCTAATTGTAAACTTTTTGTGAACAACAGCCAAAAACACAAAAATTTTTTTCTTTTATAGTAAAGTTATTCAATTCTCTGCCGATATAGAAAGTAAGGGAAATTTTTTCAAGCTGACATAATTTCAAGGAGGAACAATTATGGATATCAGAAAATGTACAAATGCTATCAATGCTTATCAGTCGATAGGCGAAACAAAGATCACACCTGCGGATAAAAAAGCCGAAGGTATCAAAAAGGTTAAAAATACAGATAAACTCGAACTTTCATCTGCTATGAACAACATCGAAGGCAGCAAGGCTTCGATAGTCAAGAGTGCCAACGCACCTGCATCAGCGGAAAGAATCGCTGCGCTCAAAGCACAGGTACAGGAAGGAAAATACAACGTATCGTCAGAAGCAATAGCAAGAGCTATGCTTTCAGTTGAAGCTTAAAAAATTAATTTAACCCCTTATTCGAAGGAGAATATTATGCTTGATTATGAACAGCTTGTTGAATTCATAAATGAATACAACGCCCATTACCGCGAACTTCTTTCGTTTGAAACGGAGAAGTTCCGTCTTGTTGCAATAGATGATGTCGAAGCACTTAATAAATCGCTCAGCAAAGAACAGGCGCTTATTATGAAGTCGGGCGTTTACGAAAAGAAAAGATTTGAAATTCTTAAGGATTATAAGGACAAAACTTTTCCTGAGATAATAGAAGGAAGTCCCGAAAAGTATAAGGGACAGTTAAGCAGCGGATATACAGAGCTCAGAAAACTCGTATTCCGCATTAAAGAAATAAACGATAACGCAAGAGATATAATCTCTAAAAGACTTTCCGTTCTCGAAGGTGCTTCGGGCGGAGGGGGATTTATCAGCTCATACGATAACGAGGGAAACAAACTTCGTTCGGAAAAAGTAAACACCCTTAACCAAGATGTATAGGAGGACAACAGAATGTCATCATTAAGACCTTCATTTATGGGAATAGAATCAATGAAACAGACAATGTATGCCGCACAGAAATCACTCGATAT
Source organism: Oscillospiraceae bacterium (assembly GCA_017828955.1). GTDB lineage: Bacteria > Bacillota > Clostridia > Oscillospirales > Ruminococcaceae > RGIG4131. Next base: position 4,902 of record JAGAJQ010000069.1, on the reverse strand, counting down.
CACAGGCAATAACATTGCAAATGTAAATACATTAGGCTATTCAAGACAAAGAGCAGACCAGGTTTCGATATCTGTAAACGCAAGTAGTCTTTATTTCAATACAAGTAGAGCACTTGCAGGTCAGGGTGCCGCAACATCAGGTATCACACAGATAAGAGACAAACTTCTCGATAAAAGATATCGTGACCTTAACTCAGGAACAGCACTTGCCAATATCGCAAACGAAAACCTTAAGGATATCGAAAATGTTCTCGACGTTTTCGACACAACAGGTTTTTACGGAATTTATACAAAATTCAAGGATATTCTTTCACAGTTTGGAACAGATAACACCGACAGAAAAGAACTTGCAAACGTTACACTCGAATACGGAAAGCAGATGTGTCAGGCGATAAAGAACTACGACACACAGATTGATAAAATTCACGATCAGGTAAGACTTGACGCTGAAACAAGCACAGACAAGGTAAACAGTATTTTCAAGCAGATCCACGAACTCAACGACCAGATCAAAGACGCTTACGTAACATCGGGCGATATCATCGTTGACAGCACACAGTTTACGGGCTATAAAGTAAATTCCGAATATGGCCCTAACGAACTTAAAGACCAGCTCAACGCTTTGGTTGACGAACTTTCAACTTACGGAAATGTTGACCTTACAGAAAACAGCGACGGAACATTCGATGTTGAATTTGCAAATCACCTCTGCGTCAAGGGTGATAAAAACTACGCAACACTTCAGATTGCATACTATAAAGATAATAAGGACGTTACAGCAGACACACTCAAGGGTCTTGACGAAGGCGGAATTGACCCCAAGGACTGCGCAATGAAATTCTTCTTCAACGACGGCACAGAAATGCGTCCCACAGAATCGGGAATAGCATCTGGCGCTATGAGAGGATATCTTGATATGTATAACGGTGGCGGAGTTTATGCATCAGAACTCGGAAACGAATTTGACGGTGCAAGTAACGGCGTTCCTTATTACAGAGAAATGATAAACGCTCTCGCAAATACAATGGCAGAAGCTTTCAACGATGCCTGTGTGGCAGGCGATATGTTTGCATCAACCGACGGCGGTGAAATCACGGCGGCGAATATCGTTGTTTCAGACGATTGGAAAAACGACGCACTTCTCATTACACAGAATGCAAACGGAACAGTTGCAGAGGGTGAAGAACTCAGCAACGAATACCTCAACAAGATAAGAGCGGTTATTGATAAGGGTCTTGATTTTTCAAGAACAACAGCTGGTAACGCAACAGTCGACCAGAGCGATATGACAATCGACAAGTATGTTTCATACTGGGAAAACAAGCTCGGTCAGGATATTTCATACACAACAAGCGTTTACGACACATACAATTCAATGGCATTCACACTTTCAAACCAGAGAGACTCTATTATGGGCGTTAATATGGACGAAGAAGGCGCAAATATGATGCAGTTCCAGAAATGGTATAACGCCTCGGCAAGAATGATGACAGCCCTTGATGAAGCACTTGATAAGATCATCAACGGAATGGGACTTGTCGGAAGATAATTCTTTAAGGAGAGATTGAAATGGTATCAAGAGTAACTAACAGTACTGTCAATAGAATGTATAACAGAAATTACAGTAACAATCTTCATTCTATGACAGACCTTATGAACAAAATATCGGCTCAGAGAAAATTTACAAGAGCATCTGAAAATCCTATTTCAGCAGCAAGAGCACTTGCAGTAAGAAAGTCAATGGCTGATGTTGAAACATATCAGTCAAACCTTTCTTCGATAAAGCAGTTTTTCAGAACTGCTGAATCTGTTCTTCGTGAAGATGTCAACGATGTTTGCAAGAATGTTCTGACAAAAGTAGAAATGGCTTGTAACGACCCTTCGGCAAATACCGAAGAAAGACAGATTTTAGCACACGAACTCAGAGGTATCGCCGATGACCTTATCAAAACAATGAACGGCGACTATGCCGACAGAAGAATGTTCGGCGGAACAAACAACAGCGAGGGAGTTCTTCCTTTCACAACAAGAAAAGAAGGCGACAGAACGATCGTTCTTTATAACGGCGAAGATGTAAACTCACTCGATAACCCCAAGGATTTCCCTTATTCAAAGCCTATCTATTCAGATATCGGAATAGGCATAAAATATGATGCCGACGGAAACGTTGACCCCGATACAGCGATGGATATCTCACTCAACGGTGCTGAACTTACAGGTTGCGGCGAGAGTGTGTTTGAAAGCGCAGCAGGAAATTCATATACTTTCTCAAACAACTTCATTCAGATGATTTATGATGCGGCTGACGCTGCCGAAGCTTGCGATGTTGACAAGATGAATGCAATGCTCGATGCTATTCACGCAAACCAGTCAACAATCCTTACAGGAATTACAGGTCTTGGTGTTAAGCAGGAAACAGTCGATTATAACATCACAAGATTTGAAGAATATAACTACAACCTTTCAGAAGCACAGCTCAACCTCGAAGGAATGTCTGAAGAAGACCTTGCGAAAGCGATAACAGAATGGAATTCACTTGACGCTTCATACAACGCAGTTCTTTCGATGAGTTCAAAGGTAATCCCCAATAGCATCTGGGACTTTATGTAACAGTAAAAATAAATTCATTTAACTAAGGAAAGGAGAATGATTTATGAGCAGTGGTCAGTTACTCGAAATCACAAGTATTCCGATAAAACTCGATATATCGGTAAACCATGCACAGTTATCACCCATAGATAAAACCGCAGCTCCCTCAGCGACAGCAAACCCCATAAAATCTCCCGCAGAGATGAGAGCTTTGATGGAAAATTCCAGAAACACGGACGTTTTTGTACAGTCGAGCGATTCTAAAATCGAACTTTCCTATAATGCGGTTGCAAAAATTTCAAGACCTCCCGTTTCACAGAACAGCGAACTTGTTTCTAAAACGGGCGAACTTGAAGAAATCTACCAGAACAGCAACTTGAACGATGTTATGCAGAAGGTTGCAAGCGTAAGAGAAAACAATATGTCCTGGAACAACGGAACACTCAACCTCAACTACTCAGCAGAACAGCTCGGAATGAAGTTTGAACCCGATACAGTAGGATTTGAATTCACTCCCGGAAGCATTGATATAACGGTTGAACAGTTCCCCGAAGTAAAGATTGAATATGTCGGCGATCCGATAGTTATTCCTATCGGCAAAGAAGACTGATAAAAAGAAAATCTCATTCTAAAAGGAAAAGGTAAAACATTATGAATACAGAGCTTATTACTCTTGAAACAAGAGATTTGGGAACAGCTGAAATAACAAAAGAAAGCATAATAACTTTCCCCAGAGGGATATATGCTTTTGAAGATGAAAGACAGTTTGTCGTTTTAAGTCCTTTGGGCGAGGGCATTTACCCTATGTGGTTGCAGTCGGTTGAAAAGAAATCTCTTTGTTTCATCGTCTATAATCCGTTTGATATCATACCCGGTTATAATGTTGACCTTGACGAAGAAGAACGTGAGATCATTTCTTATGAAGACGGCGACGAACTCTGCCTCGTTGTTATAGCATCAATCCCCGGCGGAGAATTCAAGAAAACAACAGTCAATATGAAAAGCCCTATTGTTGTTAATAAAACAAAGATGACAGCGACACAGATCATTCTCGATGAAGATTATGAAATCCGCTATCCTCTTTTCAATGAAGGGGAGGATGACTGATGTTAGTAGTTACAAGAAAAACAGATGAAGGCATTGTTATTGCCGATAACATCGTTATAAAGGTTCTCGATGTCGGCAAGGACAGAGTAAAGATAGGCATAGAAGCCCCCAAGGATGTCAGAATTGTCCGCGAAGAACTTTTCAACACAGAAAAACAGAATGTTGCTGCGGCAGAAGTTCTTTCAAAGGACGTTATGGAACAGCTTCTTAAAATGAAAAATACTAAGTGAGGAGGATAAAATATGTCAGATTCAACTAATTCAACTTCTTCTCTCTTTTCGGGATTAAGAATGGGCGGCTTTGCAACAGGCCTCGATACAGAATCACTCGTTAAGGCTATGGCTTCAACATCAAAGTCAAGACTTAACAGACAGCAGCAGAAATATGATACACTCAGCTGGAAACAGGAAGCATACAGAGGTCTTATGACCAAAATAACAAATTTCCAGAACAATTTCTTTGATATTGCTTCAAAATCAAACTGTATCAAACTGCCCTCACTCTTCAAGAATTATTCAGCAACAACAAGCCATAAGAAAATCACAGCGACTGCTTCAAACTCATCACAGTCAGGCAGTATTTCGCTGACAAATATCGCTCAGCTTGCAAAGAAGGCAGAAATCTCATCATCAGCAGCACTCACAGCAGGTGCTGCTATTGACCTTGAAAACCTTGACGGAAGCACGGAATATTCAGTAAGCGTAAGCCTTGACGGACTCGCTAAGGATATAACATTCAACAGCAAGGAAAGCTTTATGGCTGAAATCGAAAAGAATTTCGGCGAAGGATTTTCTTATGCAAACGGAAATATCGCTTATGAAACAGGCGATGGTATTTCTCATAAGTTCGTTATTCAGGCAGCAAAGAATGCTTATAGCGACCTTTCATCAAGCGACAAAATCGCAAGACAGACAGAATCCTTAAAGGCAATAGGTATCGAAGGCGACGGCGTTTCAAACAAGATAAGAGGAACACACAAACTTTCAGACCTTAACCTTAAAACTGCCCTTGTAGGAGATAATTTCTCATTTGAAATCAACGGAAAATCATTCTCTTTCAACAAGGATGCAAAGATAAATGACATTGTAAATGCGGTAAACGATGCTAAAGTCGGCGCTAAGATGTCATTCGATGAATTCTCACAGAAATTCGTCATCTCATCATCAGATACAGGTGCAAACGCAACTGTAAGCATAAAGCAGACAG
>JAGAJQ010000068.1 GCA_017828955.1 Oscillospiraceae bacterium | reverse complement strand
TTTTAATTTTTCAAAGCATTCCGATAAAACAAACAGGCGTATGCAAAGAAAACTTGCATACGCCTGTTATTCATTTCATTAGCTGCCGTTTAGTCAATAACCATTATTTTTGAAAACTTCTTTATGGCTACCCGACTATAGTGTCCGCCTTTTATTTTAAGGAAGTTATCGTTTCCGATATGGATTTGTCGTTTTAATTTTTGCGAAAAGACTGCCTGTATTTCTAAGAAATACGACCACATGGTAAAACGAAAAGACACGGCTTAGTTCTAGGCAAACGAGTGAAGGAATACGCGGGTATTTCGAGCGAGTTTAACGACGAAATAAGCCGTGGATTTCTCGCAAAATTAGCGAATGCCGTAGTTTTCGAGGATATAGTCCATATCCTTGTCGCCTCTGCCTGAGAGGTTGATAAGGACTGAACCGTGTTCCATCTGCTTTGCGAGTTTCATTCCGTATGCAACGGCGTGTGAACTTTCGATTGCAGGGATGATACCTTCGAGACGAGCAAGTCTGAAGAATGCGTCAATTGTTTCATCGTCGTTTATAACATCATATTTAAATCTGCCCATTTCCTGAAGGAATGCGTGTTCAGGGCCTGAGGACGGGTAGTCAAGACCACTTGCAACCGAGTAAACGGGTGCGGGTTCGCCGTTTTCATCTTTAAGCATAATGCTGTTGAAACCGTGCATAACGCCTTCTGTACCGTATTTAAGGCTTGCTGCGTGGTCGCCGAGTTTTTCGCCTCTTCCGAGAGGTTCGATTCCGTAGATGTCAACAGGATCGTTTAAGAATCCCGAGAAAAGTCCCATTGCGTTTGAGCCGCCACCTACACAAGCAACGATTGCGTTAGGAAGATGGCCTGTCATTTCGACAAACTGTTCTCTTGCTTCAATGCCGACAACGCTCTGGAAATCTCTTACCATCATAGGAAAAGGATGAGGTCCTAAAACCGAGCCTATGCAGTAAATTGCGTCGTTATATTCCTTGCTGTAAGCGTCAAAAGCGGCGTCAACGGCTTCTTTGAGTGTCTGTAAGCCGTGTGTTACTTCAACGACATTAGCACCGAGAATCTTCATTCTTGCAACATTGGGAGCCTGCTTTTTAATATCAACAGAACCCATATAGATGTCACATTCAAGTCCGAAATAGGCGGCAGCTGTGGCGAGTGCAACGCCGTGCTGACCTGCACCTGTTTCGGCGATAACCTTCTTCTTGCCCATATATTTTGCAAGAAGTGCTTCACCCATACAGTGATTGAGTTTATGTGCACCCGAATGGTTTAAATCTTCTCTCTTTGCATAAAGCTGAACTTTTCCGCCCAAAGCATCTGAAAGTCTTTCAAGATGAGTAACGGGTGTAGGTCTGCCCTGGAATTCTTTTCTTATTCTACGAAGTTCTGCAATAAATTTTCTTGACTGACAGATTGAGTAATAAGCTTCTGTAATTTCTGCCATAGCGGCTTTGAGCTTTTCGTCTACATAAACACCGCCGTATTTTCCGAAATAACCGTTGTTATCGGGATAGTTGTTAAAATATGTTTCAAAATCAATTCCGTTGAGTATCATAATAAGTTCCTCCAATATATTTTTAGTTTTAAAGATTTATGTTTTCTGTCAAAAGGAACTGCGCCATCGTTTTGTAAGCAGTATCATATTTCTTCCTCCCGTGAAAGTTCTGTCGGGATATAAAAAATCCCTGACAGAAAGGTTTAGTTTCTGTCAAGGACGAATAATCACAACTGCGTTTATCCGCGGTACCACCTTGATTCACAGGGTTAAACCCTATGCTCTTGCGGGATACTATCATACCCCCGGCAACTGACGTATGCCCATACGCATCGGAATACTCACGCCTTAAAAACGCTTTGTTCCTTTGCCCTCCGCAGTCCATTTGACAACCTGTTTCTTATCCGGATCCCACCGCCCCGGACTCTCTTTGAAGGCATAACTGCCGTTATCTCTGCATCATCGGGTTTATTACAGTATACACTGCTTCGCAGTATTTGTCAACACTTTTTTAGTCAACTGTGATGTAATTTTTCTTATAATAAGCGTAGAGGTCGAGTCCTACTTTAAGTGAAACGAGTGCACATGCTACTATGCCGACGATTAAAAATGCTCTTGCAAGACCTTTCATAATGAAATCCTCCTTTTATTATTCAACTGAAATGATATAGTAATAAACAGGCTGACCGCCGTTTATCATTGTAACTTCTGCCTTTCCGCCGAGTTTTGAACGGATAAGTTCACAAGTTTCTTCTGCCTTTTCATCTGTTACATCAGAGCCATAGATGAGAGTGATGAATGAGCTTGTGCTCTTGAGTAACTTCTTTGTGAGTTTATATGTTGCCTTTGTAACATCGCTGTCTGAGAAAGCAAGTTTGCCGTTTTCGAGAGCGAGGATTTCGCCCTTCTTGATCTTCTTTCCGTTGATTTCAGAATCTCTTGCGGCAAATGTTACCTGACCTGTCTGAACGTTTTCTGTTGCTTCCTTCATAGCAATTCTGTTTGTGTTTGTATCCGCTGTATCATCGAATACGAGCATAGCGGAAATTCCCTGAGGAATTGTCTTTGCGGGGATAACAACAACCTTTCTGTCGGCAAGTTTTACTGCCTGTTCAGCCGCCATAATGATGTTCTTGTTGTTGGGAAGAACAAATACTGTCTGAGCGGGAGTTGCGTGGATAGCCTGTAAAATATCGTCTGTTGAGGGGTTCATTGTCTGACCGCCTCTTACAACACAGTCAACGCCGAGATCCTTGAACATTTCTTCGATTCCGTTTCCTGCGGCAACAGCAACAAAACCGTATTTCTGTGAGGGGTCAACAGACTTGTATTCATACTTGGGCTTGGGAGTGTTTGCTTCTCTTAACTTGCCTTCGTGCTGAATACGCATATTTTCAATCTTAGGCTTGGGATTGTTTACAAATCTACCGAATTCAAGTGCTTTCTGTAAAGCCTTTCCGGGATTGTCTGTATGAACGTGAACCTTGATGATTTCATCATCTTCAACGACAACAACACAGTCACCGATTGTTTCAAGATATGCTCTGAGTTTTAAAGCATCGGGGCAGTCCTTATTCTTTTCAACGATGAATTCTGTGCAGTATGTGAAGTTTATGTCTTCTTCTGAGTCTGTAACAACAAATGCTGAAACGCTGGGTTTCTTTGTATCCTTTTCTTCAGCGGGAGTTTTTACCTTTCCGCCCTTGAAGATATCAAGCATTGCTTCGAAGATAACTAAAAGTCCCTTACCACCTGCGTCAACAACGCCTGCTTTTTTAAGAACGGGTAACTGTTCGGGAGTTTTGTCAAGTGCGTCCGAAGCCGCCTTGCATACTTCTTCCCATAAAATAACTGAGCTTTCGCAGTCTGCTGAAATTTCTTCAGCCTTTTCATAAGCTACTCTTGCTACTGTAAGGATTGTTCCTTCAGTAGGCTTCATAACTGATTTATATGCACCTTCAACACCGAGTTTGAGCGCTAAAGTAAGATCCTTGGGACCTGCTGTTTCCTTCCCCTGAAGACCCTTTGAAAATCCTCTGAAAATAAGTGAAAGGATAACGCCTGAATTTCCTCTTGCACCTCTTAAAAGTGCTGATGCTGCTGTATCCGCAACGTGAGAAACGGGAACACCGTCGCCCATAAGTCTGAGTTCTGATACTGTATTGCCGATTGTCATTGACATGTTTGTGCCTGTGTCGCCGTCGGGAACGGGATAAACATTGAGTTCGTCAACTTCCCTTCTTTTATCCGAAATCGAGACCGAAGCCGAGATAAAAGCGTCACGAAGCATCTTTCCGTTGATAACCATAACCGTTTAAAACTCCTTAAATAAATTAAAAATGAAACTTTCTGTCTTCCTTTTACGGATTCTGCATTCCGTCAACGTAAACATCGATCCTGTCGGGTGTAAACCCTGTTTCATTTTCTATGACATATTTTACTTTATGCTTTATGCTGTCTGTTATCGCGTTGATGTTTGTTCCGTATCTTACGATAATGTGAAGACTGATTGAAAAGAAATCCTTGCTTTTCTTTATCGAAACGCCCTTGTCGATTTTATCCTTATCACCTGAGATAAAGCCGATAAAATCCTGTTTCGCATCAGAACTCATACCAACAACGCCGAAACAGTTTGTAACAGTCGCGCCTATGAGTTTAACGAGATATTCCTTTGAAACAGTTATACTTCCGAGTTGATTTTCGATTTTAAGCATAAAAATTTCACTCCTTTCGAATGAAGATGTGAATATACACTATAAACTATACCACATAATCACATAGATTTCAAGAGAAAAAAATAATATTTTAAGTTTAATATTCCCCTCTATTGCTTTTTTTATAAAATAGGTGTATAATACTATGGATTAGGCAAAACTTTTGCGGAGGTATGAAAAAATGGAACTTATAGCAAAAAGACCCAACGGCACAAAAGATATGATTCCCGCTGAGGCACACAAATGGCACACAGTTGAAAAAGTTGTTTCTGAAACAGCGGAATGTTTCGGTTTTAAAGAAATCCGTTTCCCTATGTTTGAAGAAACAGGTCTTTTCAAACGTTCGGTAGGAGATACAACTGATGTTGTTCAGAAAGAAATGTATACAGTTTCTTCAAAAGGCGATGACACATTCACTCTCCGCCCGGAAGGAACAGCAGGAACAGTTCGTGCGGTTTTACAAAACGGCCTTTTGAACGAAGCGCTTCCCTTAAAAACATATTACATCATTTCCTGTTTCAGACACGAAAAGGCACAGAAAGGAAGACTTCGTGAATTCCACCAGTTCGGCGTTGAAATGTTCGGAAGCAAATCATATCTTGCCGACGCTGATGTAATCGCACTCGCACAGAGCGTTCTTTTAAGACTCGGCATTGAAAAGACAGTTCTCAACATAAACTCGATCGGCTGTCCTCACTGCAGAGAAAAATATCAGGAAGCTTTAAGAGAATATTTCGGAAAATATACTGACAAACTCTGTGGCACCTGTCTTTCAAGAATGGAAAAGAATCCTATGCGTATTCTCGACTGTAAGAGCGAGATATGCTCCGATATCGCGAAAGACGCTCCCATTATCCTTGATTTCCTTTGTGATGAATGTAAGGAACATTTTGAAAACCTTAAAGAAAACCTTACCGAAAGAGGAATTGCATTCAAGGTTAATCCCAAAATCGTTCGCGGACTTGACTATTACACAAAAACAGTTTTCGAATTTGTTTCAGACAGTATAGGCGCACAGGGAACAATCTGCGGTGGCGGAAGATACGACGGTCTTGTTGAACAGTTAGGCGGTCAGCCCACACCCGCTTTAGGTTTCGCTATGGGTATCGAAAGACTTCTTCTTACAATGGAATCAGAAAATTGCGAATTCAATCAGCCCAAAACCTGCGACATCTACATAGCCGCTATGGGTAAAGCCGCTGAAAAGAAAACAGTTGCTCTCGTTTCAGCACTCCGCGATGAAGGATATCACGCTGAAAGCGATGTTATGGGCAGAGGTCTTAAAGCACAGATGAAATATGCCGATAAGATGGGCGCTAAATTCACACTCGTTCTCGGCGATAACGAACTAGAATCGGGAAAAGCAAAGCTCAAGAATATGAAAAAGGGCGAAGAAACAGAAATCTCACTCGGCGATAAATTCATTGATGATTTTTCAGACGCTATGATAGCAGAAATGTTTGATGTTGAAGAAATGTTTAAGGGGTAAAAAATATGTTTGACTCGTTTTTTACAGATTTATCTGTCCCGACTTCCGTAATTGTGATGGCGGTGATTTCAGCCGTTATAAACACAATCGGATGGATAATTCTTCTTATTGTGTTCAACAAGAAGATGAAAACAAAGTTTACCGTTTCGCTTATAGGTATGCTGGCGTTCTTTGCTTCGCAGACGGTTATAAGAATGCCTCTGCTCTCTGTTCTGCAGATGGCGATACCGGAATTTATGGCATTTACATCATCTCCTTTAGGAATTGTTCTTATAGGCGGACTTACGGCAGGTCTTTTTGAAGAAACAGCAAGGCTTATCTGCGTTTCTGTAATGAAACCCGAAAACCGTCATTTCAAGAATTCGGTTTCTTTCGGTTTAGGACACGGAGTTTTTGAGGCGGTTACCCTTGTCGGATTTACAATGATTTCAAATCTTGTCGTTATGATAATGATAAATTCGGGAGCGTTTTCGGAAATACTGAAAACAATGTCCCCCGTTGACAGAATGACTATTACCCCTACCCTGATGGCTCTTTGCGGTGCAGAGCCTTATACATTCATTCTCGGAATACTTGAAAGAGCGTCGTCAATAACATTCCATGTCTTTGCCTCATATCTGATATTCAAGGGAAAAAGAGAAGGAAAGACAATACAGTATTACATAACAGCCGTTCTTCTTCACACACTTTCAAATTCGATTATTGCTATCGGAAATATCTTTATCATAGAAGGCATATTTGTTGTTTCGGCGATTATCGGGATAATTTATCTTGTAAAAAAATACAAATCAGAAAAAGTCTCGGATTCATAAATCAAGAGGAGAGATTTATTATATGGCTACTTCGCAGAATAATACCGTCGTAAAGGTTGCAGGTTCCGTTGTCGGAATAGCACTTGTGTTATTTGCGGGAATATTTCTTTTTATAGGAATTGTTTTCCTGATACTCTCAGCTGTTTTTTTAGAGGTCAATAAATCACACGCTGAAAACTATATTCCGACAGAAGCAGTGATTTCAGAGATAAGAATTTCCTCTGATTCAAGCGACGCTTATGCAACTTATGTAGTTGACGGAAAAAAATTAAAAGCCAAACTCGATGCATATTCTTCAGATATGTATGAAGGTCAGCAGATTGAAATCTATTATAACCCCGAAAATCCTTCTGATGTAACCTACTTAGAAGGAATGAGAATATTTACAACTGTTTTTACGATTGTAGGCGTGGTTCTTACCATTGTGGGACTTATTCCTCTTATCATAGGAATTGTTATAATAGTAAAATGCAACAAAAAGGCAAAAGCACAGGTTTCTATGGCCGATGAAATGAAACCCGCAGATTACAGCGACAGATACACAAATAACGATGACGACCGCTACGGCGGGCTTGGTGAGGGAATAGAATAACAGGAGGATTTTGTTATGAATGATATGGAAACTCTGAAAAAAGGAAAAATCGTCGGCATAGTTTTCAGCATAATTCTTGCCGTTGCTTCTCTGATAACTATTCTTGTGGGTATTATTTTTGTAAACCTCTCAGATGGTATTTCTGAATCAGAGGCAGTAAAGAAAGAGACATTTGTTCCGACAGAAGCAACGATAGTGAATATGGTCCGCGTTAAAGACTCGATAGGTGGAGCATACACAGATCACGACTGGCACGTATATATCGAATTCGATGTTGACGGCAGAAAATACAGTACAGAACTCAACTATTATAACTCTGATATGTATAACGGTCAGAAAGTAAACATTCTCTATAACCCCGATGACCCCGAAGATATAATTTATGAAAAGAATTCAGAGATTGTAACCTCTTCTTTCAAGGTTATCGGAATAGGCATAGCAGTTTTCGGAATCATAACACTCGTTTTAGGAATTGTAATAGCTGTAAAATGCACAAAATCCTATAAAGCACTTAAAGAAAGTATGTAAACGGCAGAATTTGCCGAAGAATAAATAACAGCAAATTTTATACAGGAGAGATTAATTATGGCAGACAATATGAAAGGTCTTAAAAGAACACATTACTGCGGTGAAGTTGTTACCGCGGGAGAAACAGTTACTGTCGGCGGATATGTCGATACAGTAAGAAACAAGGGCGGAATTATATTCATAGTTCTCCGCGACAGAACAGGCGTTGTTCAGCTTACATTCAACGAAACAACAGACAAGGCTGTTTTTGAAAAAGCGGCTGATTGCCATTCTGAATATGTTCTTATGGCAAAGGGCGTTGTAAGAGAAAGAGAAAGCAAGAATGATAAAATACCTACAGGTCATGTTGAAATCTTCGTTGACGACCTCCGCGTTCTCGCAAAGGCAGAAACAACTCCCTTTGAAATAGTTGACAACTCAAATACAAACGAAGAACTCCGTCTTAAATACAGATACCTTGACCTTCGAAGAACACCTTTACAGAAAAACATTATGACACGTTCAAAAATTGCCAAGGTTGCAAGAGATTATTTCTATGAAAACGGATTTATCGAAATAGAAACTCCTATGATGATTAAATCAACTCCCGAAGGCGCAAGAGACTATCTTGTTCCATCAAGAGTTCATAACGGAAAGTTCTATGCACTCCCTCAGTCACCACAGATTTATAAGCAACTTCTTATGATTTCGGGATTTGACCGTTACATTCAGCTTGCAAGATGCTTCAGAGATGAAGATTTACGTGCTGACCGTCAGCCTGAATTCACTCAGATTGACCTTGAAATGTCTTTCGTTGATGTTGAAGACGTTATGCAGATGGCTGAAGGTTTCGTAAGCCGTGTGTTTAACGATGTTTTAGGAAAAGAAATCAAAGTTCCCCTTCCCCGCTATACTTATGAAGACGCTATGAACCGTTTTGGTTCAGACAAGCCCGATACAAGATTTGAAATGGAAATACAAGATATTTCTGATATCGTGAAGACCTGTGAATTCTCTGTATTCACATCTGCTATCGAAAACGGCGGAAGCGTCCGTGCAATAGTTGCTAAAAACGGCGCGTCTGTTCTCACAAGAAAAGAAATCGATAAGCTCACAGAACACGCAAAGGGTATCGGTGCTAAGGGCCTTGCTTATGTAAGATGGGTTGACGACGCACCCGCTTGTTCTTTCGCAAAATTTATGAAAGAAGAAGAACTCTCAGCTATCTATGAAAGACTCGGCGCAGAAAAGGGCGATGTTATCCTTATAGTTGCAGATAAGAACTCTACTGTTCTTTCAACACTCGGTGCTTTACGTCTTAAAGTTGCAAAACAGCTTGACATTATCCCCGAAGACCAGTTTAATTTCTTATGGATAACAGAATTCCCATTCTTTGAATGGAATGAAGAAACAAAGCACTGGGACGCTATGCATCATCCTTTTACAATGCCTATGGATGAATGTCTTGAATATCTCGACACAGACCCAGGAAAAGTAAAGGCAAAGGCTTATGACCTTGTTTTAAACGGCGTTGAACTTTCATCGGGTTCAATAAGAATTACCGACTTTGAACTTCAGCAGAGAATGTTCAGAGCGTTAGGTCTTACAGATGAAGAAATCGAAAAGAAATTCGGCTTCCTCGTTGACGCTTACCGTTATGGTGCAGCGCCTCACGGCGGAATGGGTATAGGTCTTGACAGACTCGCTATGATTATGTGCGGTGCTGACAGCCTTCGTGATGTAACAGCATTCCCCAAGGTTCAGAACGCATCAGAACTTATGTCCTCGTGTCCTGCCGAAGTTGACAAGGAAAGCCTTGACGCTCTGGGCATTGCCGTTGTCAAGAAAGACGACGAATAATATATACTCACACACAAAGGAGTTGTTGTAGTATGTCAAAGATAAAGGTTGCCGTTATTTTCGGGGGAACATCTCCCGAACACGATGCATCTTTGTCATCAGCGACAAATATCATAAAAAACATCCCCGAAGATAAATATGAAGTTATCGCTGTGGGAATTACCAAAAAAGGAAGATGGCTTTATTACCCCGGCGATGTTTCACTTCTGACAACAAGCCGTTGGGAAAGTCACCCCGACTGCACACCCGCAGTTTTAAGCCCCGACCCTATCCATAACGGATTTATCCTTTTAGGCGAAGACTCGGCTATCAAGAAGGTTGACGTTATCTTCCCCGTTTTATTCGGAAGAAACGGAACAGACGGTGCTATCGAAGGGCTTTGCGAAATGTCGGGTATTCCTTATGTAGGAAGCGGAATTCCTGCTTCTGCAAACTGTATGGACAAGGATATCGCAAACACAATTTTAGAAGCAAACGGTATTCCTACCGCAAGAAGAATTGTCGTTTCAAGACCCGACCTTAAACGTATGGACGATATTTCATCAGAAGTTGCATCAAGCCTTGGTTTCCCGGTTTTCGTGAAACCTGCTTGCGGAGGATCGTCACTCGGTGTTTCAAAGGCTTATGACGCAGAAGGTCTTTCAAACGGAATAAAACTCGCTTTTGCACACGATAATAAAGTTATAGTTGAAGAATGTCTTACAGGAAGAGAACTTGAATGTGCTGTTTTCGGTTCGGACAAGCCCCTTTCTTCCCCCGTCGGCGAAGTTACATTCGATGGCGATTTCTATAACTATGACGCAAAATATGTTTTGGGCTCAACAAGACTTATAGCGCCCGCCCAAATAGACGAAACATCTGAAAAGGCAATAAGAAATATGGCTGTCAAAGTCTTTACAGCACTCGACTGCTGTGGCTTTGCTATGACAAGCTTCTTCCTTTCCCCTACGGGCGAAATTACTTTCGGTGAGATAAACACACTCCCACGTATGTCCAACATAAGCCTTTATCCGAGACTTATGAAGGAACTCGGCATTACTCTCCCCGAACTTCTGGATAAACTTATTTCACTCGCTCTCGAAAGAGCAGAGATAACAACCGACTAACAGGAGATTTTATGAAAAAAGATATACTTCTTACAATGACAAGCGTTCAGTATATCGGTAAGGAACGCTCCGAAACCGAACTCATAACATCGGGAACGCTCGAAAAAACCGCCGATGGTGTTATTGTCAGTTATGAAGAAAGTGAAGCAACAGGCTTTGAAGGTTCAAAGACAACAGTTACCTGCAAAGGAAACGATATGGTCGATATAAGAAGACAGGGTGCCAACAACTCGACCCTTATAATAGAACCCGGAACAAAGCATCACTGTCATTACGGAACACCTTTCGGTGATTTCACAGTCGGCATCTACGCCCACAAAATCGAAAACTCGCTCGATGAAGATGGCGGACGACTTTATTTGAAATACACAGTTGACATAAATTCAAGTTATATTTCAGACAACGAAATTTTCTTGACTATATAAAAGGAGCATAAAAAATGAACTTGATAAAGAATTCGCAGGATGAACTCCGTCAGATTATCTTAAACGCACTCGGTGAGGGCGTTGCATCAGGAGAACTTCCCGCAGAACCCATTCCCTCATTCAACATTGAAATCCCCGCTGACCGTTCACACGGCGACTTTGCAACAAACGTTGCTATGGTCTGCGCAAAGGCATTCAGACTTCCCCCTCGTAAAATTGCCGAAATAATTTCAGAAAAGGTTTATTTAGAAGGAAGCTTTTTCTCAAAGTGTGAAGTTGCAGGCCCCGGATTTATAAACTTCTTCCTCGCTGACAAGTGGTATTCTGTTGTTATAGACACAGTTCTTTCAGAAGGAAATTCTTACGGAAGAACAACTCTCGGCGAAAACAAGAAGGTTATGGTAGAATTCGTTTCTGCTAACCCCACAGGTCCTATGCATATCGGTAACGCAAGAGGCGGTGCTATTGGCGACTGTCTTGCTTCCGTTCTCGACTGGGCAGGCTACGATGTCACAAGAGAATTCTATGTAAACGACGCAGGAAATCAGATTGAAAAATTCGCAACTTCTCTCGAAGTCCGTTATTTACAGCTTTATAAAGATGGTATCGAACTCCCCGAAGACGCTTACAAGGGCGACGACATCATTGAACACGCAAAGGCTTTCGCTGAAATCAACGGCGACAAATTCGTTGAAGCAGAAAGTTCCGAAAGAAAAAAAGCACTCGTTGATTACGCACTTCCCTTAAATATCGCAAAGCTCAAATCTGACCTTGAAAAATACCGTATTTTCTATGATGTATGGTTTTTGGAAAGCGGACTTCACAACTCAGGAAAGGTTATGGAAGTTGTTGAAAAACTCAAGGAAAAAGGACTCGCTTATGAAAAGGACGGCGCTGTTCTTTACTGTTCAAACAAGGTTGCAAGAGAAAATGATGATGAAGTTGTAGACGATGTTCTCGTAAGAACAAACGGTATTCCTACATATTTCGCAGCAGACATCGCTTACCACTACAATAAGTTTGTTGAAAGAGGTTTCGACAAGGTTATCGACGTCTGGGGTGCTGACCACCACGGCCATGTTGCAAGACTCAAAGGCGCTATGGCTGACCTCGATGTAAACCCCGATAAGCTCGATGTTGTTCTTATGCAGATGGTTCGTCTTATGAGAAACGGCGAAGTTGCAAAGCTCTCAAAGCGTTCGGGAAAATCAATCACACTTTCAGACCTTTTAGAAGAAATCCCCATAGATGCAGCAAGATTTTTCTTCAATCTCCGTGAGGCTAATTCTCATTTTGATTTCGACCTCACTCTCGCAGTTGAACAGTCATCACAGAACCCCGTTTACTATGTTCAGTATGCTCACGCAAGAATATGCTCAATACTTCGTAATCTCAAGGAAGAAGGCGCTGTTCCTGCTGAAAAGGGTTCGGATTTTACAATTCTTTCAAAGACAGAAGAAAAGGAACTTATCCGTCATCTCGCAGCACTTCCCAACGAAATTGACGAATCCGCAAAGGCTTATGACCCTGCAAGAATCACAAGATACAGTATGGAACTTGCAACACTTTTCCACAAGTTCTATGCCGCTTGTCACGTTAAGGGCGAGGAGGATTCTATCAAGGCTGCCCGCCTTTCACTCTGCGAGGCGGTAAGACTTGCTCTCGAAAACTGCTCCGAAATCCTCAAAATCGACTGCCCCGACAAAATGTAGGCGGGTAGCACCCGCGGGCACCGCGTGGTCGCGGAGAACATATTGTTACATACTTTATTAAGGATAATAAAAAAATAGCTCGGTAACCGCATTTGTCGGTTATCGGGCTTTTTGCATAACCTATAAAATACTACGATAAAACGAAAAGATTGCCCGTATTTTCTGGGAAACACGACGACGCCGTACTAGTGTACTGCTAGGAGTGTTGACGACGAAAGACGGGCGAGATTTCTCGTTTTATTACCCGACGAACTAAAAAAGACACTCATTATGAGTGTCTTTTTATTGTTATTTTAATCCCGCTTTTCTGTTCGCCATTTATCTCTGCGTCGAAAAAGTCTATATCCGATAAAAAGGGGATGTCTGTCATCTGCTTTACTGCCGCAACGGCTTTTACCGCCTGATTTACAGCCCCCGCACCAACTGCGTCAAGTCTTACATCATAATCTTCAGCGAGCGATTTTGCTATCGCACCCGAAAGCGCTTTTACCTTTGAATATGACGATACCTTAAAAGTCTTTTCCAAAAAATCACCCTATCTTACAATAAGTCTTTCAATACTTCTTGCCTTACCCGTTTTTTCATCAAAGTCTATAACAACACCATTAAGGAACGGCGGTTCATCAGACTCTTCAAACCTTACGGGGTAATGAAGTCGCATTTTATCAACTGCAAGTTCGTTCTTAACGCCTAAAACAGAGTTTTCGGGGCCTGTCATTCCGACATCGGTTATATATGCTGTGTGTCCGTCTATAATGGTTTCGTCTGCAGTCTGAACGTGTGTATGCGTTCCCATAACGGCGGTAACCCTGCCTTTAAGATACTGTCCCATACACTTTTTCTCAGCAGTAGCCTCTGCGTGAAAATCAACGAATATATTTGGGGTATCGATTTCTTTTAAAAGTCTGTCTGCTTCGTCAAATGGGTTTCCGATAGGTTCCATATAAACAACGCCCATAAGGTTTATTACAGCAACAGAAAATCTTCCCATATCGAGTGTTGTAACGCCTTTTCCTATAACTCCCTCGGGATAGTTTGAAGGCCTGAGAACAACATCGTTTTCTTCATAGATAGAAACAGACTCTCTTCTTTTGAAAGAGTGATTCCCCGTTGTGATAACATCCGCACCGTTTGCGAGCAAAAATTCAGCGCTCTGTTTTGTCATTCCGTTACCCTGTGCGGAATTCTCTCCGTTGACAACGGTTATGTCGATACCTTTTTCCTTTTTGATTTTAAAGATGTTAGCCGCTAAAAAATCACAACCTGATTTTCCGACAACATCACCGATAAAAAGCAGTTTCATTTTTATTTTTCTCTTTTCTTGTTTAGTTTTATTGAAAGCACTATAGAAACAGCACTCATTATTATTATAAGACCCGCGATAAGTCCTGTGCAGGCTGCAAAATACTCCTGCGGCAGAATTAAAACAACAGGATCTGTATAAGGGTTCATCATCCAGTAGTCGTTTGAAAAAGCGATTTTATGGAACATAGTAAAGGTTTCTTCCCAGAAAAGAACTGCGGGAATTCCCACAACTATGGGGAGGATAACCGCTATAAGTCCCCCGATTTTAAGATATGTAAACCGCTTTATTTTTATGTTTACGACAGTCAGGGCGATAGTTCCCAAAAGGCAACCATACATAGCGATTTCTATTGCGACAAAAATTCTTTTTACCTCAAAGAAATGAATTCTTCCCTCTTCTGACTGTGGGGTATTCTCGAATTCAAGTGTATCGGGACCAAAAATGCTGTTGTAGCTGATAAGGGTGTCGTAATCGTTTCTTGCATCTTCTTCTGTGAAACCTGCCATTGCGGGAATAGATAATTTTTCAGACATAAAATAATAAAGCGGTCTGAAATTAAGAGATATCACAATGGCGGATGTCATTATGAAAACCGCAAGAACGATCCCCGATAAAACATCGGATATTTTTATCTTCATATTTTTTCCTCACAAAATAAAGGGCATCGGGATTGTTATCCGATACCCTTTTAAATAATCTTCTTTAAGCAACTGTGTCAAGCGATGAACCGACAGGGACATTCTTTCCGCCCTCGCCTACTCTGAATTTTTCAGAATTATCGCTTCTTGTGGTTGTTCTTGTCGTTCCGCCCGAAACAAAAGTTTCGCCACATTCGGGGCATACGCCTGTGTGGATTGTTACGGACTGAGAAACGATTTCTTTTCCTTCACGTTCATCTTTGTCACGGTTTCTTACAACGTGTTCCTGCTCGTGTCCCCTTACTGCCGCCATCGCGCTGGCTTTGGGGATTTTGGTAGGTGTCTGGAATGAAACGCCTGAATCATCAGATCCATCGACATATCTTCTTTCCTTACAGGTCTGACATTCTTCCTGCTTAAATCCATCCTGAAACTTTCCGAGTTTTTTTCCTGTCTGTTCTTTTTCAGCCGAAAGCTTTGATAAATTACCGCCGTTTTCCTGTTCTCTGCCTATCTTATTGACACCATATGCCATATAAGCCTTGTTATAGGAAGAAATCGGTGTTGCAAACGGGTTTCTTTCAGCAAAAGATGCACCACTGTTATAAACTGATCCTATTTCCATAAATCCACACCTCCTTGTGTAGAAAATAAAGACACTACTCCTTATACAGATTATAACACCCTTTTTTCTACAAATCAATAGTATATTTATAAAAAAATTATTGTTTAATTTACTGCATTATGCTATAATAATGGGGATAAAGAAACTTACGGGGTGATTTTATGCTTCTCACAATAGGAATGATAATGAAAAACGAAGAAAAATATCTCTCTTCTTGTTTAGAGGGATTAAAGCCTATTTTAGAGGCTATTCCTTCAGAACTCATAATTGTTGACACAGGCTCAACGGATAATTCCGTTGAAATCGCAAAGAAATACACCGATGATGTAAGATTTTTTGAATGGTGCAACGATTTTTCAGCAGCAAGAAATGTTTCGCTTGAGGGTGCAAAGGGCGAATGGTATATGTTTCTTGATGCTGATGAAATCTTTACCGATACAAGAGGAATTATCGACTTTTTCAAATCGGGTGAATACAAGAAATACAACTCCGCTTCATACACAGTAAGAAATTACAGAGATTATGAAAAAACCGAATTCGCGGATTTTTCAGCACCGAGACTTACAAAAATTCTTCCCGATACAAAATTCATAAGAAAAATCCACGAAAGCCTCAGCACCTACAACTATCCCCTTAAAAATATAGAAAACGCAATATGCGACCATTTCGGATATGTCATAACCGATGAAACTTCGAAAAAGAAATGTGAAAGAAATATTCCGCTTTTGCTTGAAGAACTCGAACTTGACCCTACGGAACCTATGACATACCTTCAGCTTGTTGAAGCATATAACAGTGTAGATAAAGAAAAATCCTTCTATTACTGCGAAAAGGGAATGGAAATATGCAGACAGCAAGCTCATTATTCGGGGCATATGATTTTATTCCATAAGGCAGAACTTTTCGCTCTTGAGGGAAAATTCGAAGAAGCACTCGGCGTTATCGATGAACACGACGAATTCAAAAAGCTCGACGGCATAGAAAAGGTTGTCGGAATGGACCTTGACTTCCTCTATTTAAAGGCAACACTTCTTTTAAACCTCGAAAGAACGGCAGAAGCTATTCCCGTTTTCAGAGAATATTCAGAATTCTATAAGGATTTCAGGCTCAAAGGAAAGCACCATACCGCAGATACTATGCTGGGTGCGATGAAATATGCAACTCCCGATTCTTTAGCAGACGCTATGGTAAACGCTGTAAGATGTTGTCTTAAAGAAAAGAAACTCAATACAGCGCTTGATTTCTTATCTGCTGTTCCTATAAGAGAAAAGCTTTCAGACAATAACTTTATGTCGGTTTATATCAAATGCCTTATTATCGTCTGCAAGAATTTAAACAACTATTCTCATATAAAGAGAATTTATTCAGCACTTTCAGACGATATAAAGTATATCTTCTGCGGATATATCGGTTCTTATATGTCTGAACAAGGCGTTGATTTTGCAAAGGAAATTTTAAAGCTTCATATCAGTTCCGATATAGATAAAGCACTTTCGCTCTATATAGATTCGGAAGAAAAAGACCTTTCTGAAACCGAACTTGTAAATTCACTCAAAGAGATAAAGGATATTATGGAACGTAACGAAGAAGTAAGAGCACTTACAAAGTTCGCTGCCGAAAACATAAAGAAAAAGATTGATAACAAGCTTTCTGCTCCCGCTACCGACGAACTTTCAGAACTCGCGAAAATCGTCAAGGGAAACATAAGAAATCTTATTTCAAGCGGAAACATCGCCGAAGCAAAACTCTATCTCTCACAGCTCAAAAAGCTTTGCCCTATGGATAACGAGATCACTGTTTTGGAGAATATGATAGAAGGAAAGTTAAGTTAAATGAGCGAATGGATATATAAAAGAAATCCGGACAATAGTGTCAGATATGTTTTAGGTACCAAAGGAAAAAAACACTTTTTTGCTTTGGCATAAATCCAAGTATCGCTACGCCTGACAAGTTAGACCCCACTATTAAAAAGGTAGAAAACATTGCTAAACATAATGGATATGATAGTTTTATCATGTTAAATGTTTATCCTAAAAGAGATACCGTGTTTGAAAATTTGGAAGACGGTATTAATGATACTGAACATATGAACAACATCAAGGCGATAACTGAAATAATATCTGATTATTCCGAACTTCATATATGGGTGGCTTTTGGTAATCATATTTATGACAGAGATTATCTTTCAATATGTTTTAAAGATATATATGATAAACTCTCTCGAAAAAACGTAAAATGGTTGACAACAGGAGTTAATAAAAGCGGTGCCCCAAAGCACCCGCTTTATCAAAAGAAAACATCGGTATTGATTGATTTCGATATGAAATCCTATATAAAAACTCTTTGACAAATTTATTAAAAAGCAGAAACGAATTTCGTTTCTGCTTTCTTATTATAAAATCACAATAAAACGAAAAGATTGTGCTTTTTACAAGGAAGTTTCCCGACGCTGTACTGATGTACTGCGAGGGGAACTGACACAGTAAAAAGTGCAGGATTTTTGTTTTACACTTCCTTTTCTATTAGAATAAGTCTGTTATACTTTGCTGTTCTCTCCGTTCTGCAGGGCGCTCCCGTTTTTATGAACTCTGTTCCGAGGGCAACGGAAAGATCGGCTATCGTTGTATCTTCGGTTTCTCCCGAACGATGCGACATTATAACCTTCATATTGTTTTTCTTCGCAAGAGTTACTGCCTCTATCGTTTCTGTCAGAGTTCCTATCTGATTGGGTTTTATAAGAACGGCGTTTGCCGCATTCTTTTCTATTCCCTCTTTTATTCTTTTTGTATTGGTGACAAAAAGGTCATCGCCGACAAGATTTATTCTGTCTCCGAGTCTTTCGGTAAGAGCTCTCCAACCTCGCCAGTCCTCTTCGCCGACACCGTCTTCAATAGAAATAATCGGATATTTATTGCAGAGTTTTTCCCAGTAGGACACAAGTTCCGCATAGGTAAAAACAGTTTTTCTTTTGGGAAGAGTATATTTTCCGTTTTCGCCCGTCCATTCACTCGCAGCGGCGTCAAGTGCGATTTTAACAATATCCAGAGAATAACCCGCTTTGTCGATTGCCGAAAGAATAAACTCTATCGCCTCTTCATCACTTGAAAGGTCGGGAGCATATCCTCCCTCATCACCGACAGTTGTTACATAGCCTTCTGCTTTAAGGATTTTTCCGAGAGAATGATATATCTCGCAACCTATTCTTACCGCCTCGGAAAAACTTTTTGCCCCAACAGGAACAATCATAAATTCCTGAATATCAATATTATTCGATGCGTGTGCGCCGCCGTTTAAAATATTCATCATAGGAACGGGAAAGTTTTTAGCGAGCGTTCCGCCGAGATAACGATATAAAGGCATTCTTTTTTCGTTTGCAAAAGCCTTTGCCGTCGCAAGAGATACCGCAAGAATGGAATTTGCACCGAGTTTCGATTTATTCTCCGTTCCGTCAAGGCGACAAAGCGCAGCATCTATTTCTTCCTGCTTGTCGGTTCTGAGAAGAGCAAGCGCAGGAGAGATAACTGTGTTTATATTGCTCACCGCATTTTTAACACCCTTGCCGAAAAATCTTCCGTCGTTATCACGGAGTTCTATCGCCTCAAACTTTCCCGTTGACGCGCCCGAGGGAACAGAAGCCTCTCCACAGACGCCATCTGTTAAAGTAACCCTCGCCATAACTGTCGGGTTTCCTCTTGAGTCGATTATTTCAAAACCTTCAACCTTTTCTATTTTCTGCATAAAAAATCCTCCATATACTTTTTTATGAGTATATGGAGGTTTGTTTGTTTTATTCAGTTATCTTCCACGTTTTATTCTTTCTGCTATAGGTGCTACATATCTCTGTCCGGGAATGAACACTGCGAATTCCTTGGATCCGTTTTCTGTAATCTGTAAAACCGTGTTTACGAAAACGAGAAATTCGTCTGCGTCTTTAGCGACGGATTCAGCGAGGTTCTGACATCTTTCGGGAGTGGAAATATCAACGAGCATTCCGAGCTGGTCTGAAAGTGCGTTGCAGAACTGTGCTGATATTATATTTGTCATCTCAAAGATAACGGATTCGTCCATTTCGTTAAGATCCGCCCAGGAAGAAAGCTTCTTTTCATAATAGGTTGAAATAACTCTCTCCGCGAACTGTGCAGGGATAATATGGATAAGCTTTCCGTAAATATCGCCTGAAATATTTATGAGCATAGTAAGTGCACCGCCCGATATTGCGGAAAGAAGACGTGTTGCGTCCTCGAGTTTAATCAACTTCACATCGGGGATTGATATGTCGGTGCCTGTATTTATCATTGTAGAAAGTGCGGTAGCAGCATTACCCATTCCGACATCGGTAAGCCCGCGGAGAAGGTCTGTCTGTTCTGCACTGAGAACTGTCATCATATCTGCCATAATATCAATCCTCTGAAATAAGTGTAAAAATATAGGGTTATCGGAAAATAATAACCGATAACCCCATTCATCTGCTTTAAAGGGGTTCGCCTTGTTTTAGATGGGCGATTTTGCGATTTCACGCCAGTCAAGGTCGCCTCTTTCGAGAGCGTGGATAAGAGCCTCGGCTGTTGCGATATTTGTCGCAAGAGGAATGTTATGGACATCGCAGAGACGCAGAAGATCCATTTCATTGGGTTCGTGTGGTTTGGGAGAAATAGGGTCTCTGAAGAAGAGAAGGAGGTCTATTTCGTTGCAGGAAATTCTTGCTGCAATCTGTTCACCACCACCCTGACTTCCGCTTAAATATTTCTGGATTTCAAGCCCTGTTGCCTGAGCAACCTGCTTTCCTGTAGTTGCTGTCGCACTGAGATTGTGTCTGCTGAGTATTCCGCAGTATGCAATACAGAACTGAACGAGTAATTCTTTTTTCGAGTCGTGAGCTATAAGTGCGATATTCATAATCTTTTTCAGTCCTTTCGATATTTAAGATACCCTTTTTATTTCTCTCATAACAAAATTTACATTATTTTTACTGTTAAAGGAACATCTTCGCCCTTTATTCTTCTTGTGATAGCGTCAAATGCGCGGAACGCTTCTGACTGTGAAGGAATGGGAATACCCTTTCCTGTTGAAATTGTAACGTTGTCATCATCGGGGATAACGCCTATAAGCTGAACGCCTACTGTATCGATGATTTCATCAAGGTCAGAAACAAGTTCTTCGCCGAAGATTTTTCTGTTCATCTTATTGATGATAAGACGCTGTTTTTTATTCTGTCTCTTATAGAATTCGTCAGACATAAGTCTACCGTCACGAACACAGATAGGGTCGGGTGTTGTAACGATGAGGATAAGGTCTGAGTTTGCGACAACGTCGAAAACGCTTTCGCTGATGCCTGCTGATGTATCTATAATGATATAATCATAGTATTTTCTCATTGATTCGCAGATTTCTTTGATCTGGTCTGCGTCGAGTGTTGCATAGGGGTCTTCAGGTGCACAGACGATAGAAAGATTCTGAGCCATTTTAATCTGTGTCGAAGCGGCGAGTATATCACATTTTCCCGCGAGAACGTCACCTAAGTCGTGTTGTATGATGTCCTTGACGCCAAGCATGATATCAAGGCATCTGAGACCAAAGTCAAGTTCGATGATGAGCGTTCTGCTTCCCTGTTTTGCGAGAGCATAGCCCATTCCTGAACAGATAGAAGATTTGCCTGTTCCTCCCTTACCGGAAGTTACAGCGATAACGGTAGCCATACGGATCCTCTCCTTTCGGGTAACTAATACCTGCCAAAAAGCATAGTGTACCATATACTATTTTACCATAAATTCATTATTTGTCAAAGCAAAATAAGCCTCATAAATAAAAATTGTAGACTTAACAACATTTTCCCCATTTGCCTTGTGCAAATTTCACAATCTGCGTTTTAGGGATAATTTCCCACATATAAATTCTGTAACAAAATATCCCTATTTTATACAAAAAACCACGATATGCGAAAAACATACCGTGGTTTTGTAATTCCTTTTAAAAGGCTATGTATTAAACAACGCCCTGAGCCTTCATAGCTTCTGCTACCTTTAAGAAACCTGCGATATTAGCGCCTGCTACGAGGTCATCGCCGAGGCCATATTCGTTAGCAGCCTTGATTGAAGCGTCGAAGATGTTCTTCATAATGCCCTTGAGCTTAGCGTCAACTTCTTCTGCTGTCCAGCTGTAACGCATTGAGTTCTGTGACATTTCAAGACCAGAAACAGCAACACCACCGGCGTTAACTGCCTTTGAAGGAGCAACGATAACGCCCTTGCTCTTGAGGAATGCAACTGCTTCGTTTGTTGTAGGCATATTTGAAACTTCTACGTAGTACTTAACGCCGTTAGCAACGATCTTTTCTGCTTCTTCCATACCAACTTCGTTCTGAGTAGCACAAGGCATGATGATGTCAGCCTTAACGCCCCAGGGCTTTTCACCCTTATGGAATTCAGCACCGAACTTATCAGCATAGTCTTCAGCTCTGTTACGGCAAGAAGCACGCATTTCAAGCATGAATTCAATCTTTTCGGGTGTGTTGATGCCGTCCTTGTCGTAGATGTATCCGTCGGGGCCTGAGATTGTTACAACCTTACCGCCGAGTTCTGTAACCTTGAGAGCAACGCCCCATGCAACGTTACCGAAACCTGAAACAGCAACTGTCTTGCCCTTGATATCATCGCCGAAGTGCTTGAGCATTTCAACAGTGTAGTAAACAGCACCGAAACCTGTTG
The DNA here is from genome assembly GCA_017828955.1 of Oscillospiraceae bacterium. Classification (GTDB taxonomy): domain Bacteria; phylum Bacillota; class Clostridia; order Oscillospirales; family Ruminococcaceae; genus RGIG4131. Next base: position 4,266 of record JAGAJQ010000068.1, on the reverse strand, counting down.
CTTCGGGACGGATAAGAGAACCGCCGTAAGGAATGCCCTTACCTGTGAGAACTCCTGTGAATTCGTTTCTGAGTCTCTTATACTGACCGAACATATAACCGATTTCACGAGCACCAACGCCGATGTCACCGGCGGGAACGTCGAGGTCAGCACCGATATGCTTTGAAAGTTCTGTCATAAAGCTCTGGCAGAAAGCCATAACTTCTCTGTCAGACTTGCCCTGAGGGTCGAAGTCTGAACCACCCTTACCACCGCCCATAGGGAGTGATGTGAGTGAGTTCTTGAAAATTTGTTCAAATCCGAGGAACTTGATAATTCCAAGGTAAACTGAAGGATGGAAACGGAGACCGCCCTTGTAAGGACCGATAGCAGAGTTAAACTGAACTCTGAAACCTCTGTTTACCTGAACCTTGCCGTTGTCGTCAACCCAGGGAACACGGAACATAATCTGTCTTTCGGGTTCAACGATTCTTTCGAGAACGCCTGCTTCAATGAGGTCGGGTCTCTTTTCGATAACGGGCTGGATTGTTTCGAGAACTTCTGTTACTGTCTGAATGAATTCAGGTTCGCCTGCGTTTCTTTTCTTGACTGTTTCAAGAAGTTCGCTTAAATACTGGTTTGTGATTGCCATTGGAATATTCCTCCTTAAAATTCGTTTATCAAAGTGAAACGACAAAATAGGTCGCTCTTTTACCACATTCTAAATTATAGACTATAGGTCGGAATTTGTCAAATAATTTTTTGCAACTTTTTGTCATTTTTCTTGCAGATTTATACTATTGCATATTTTTATCGCCGACATTGTCTTTTTCATAGTCAAATATAACAAAACCGACAGAAAAATCGTCATATAAACAAACCGTGTTACCGCTTATTTTGAAAGATACTTTTATAAATATTGCAAATACATAAAAATTATTCCCCGACAAAAAGAAAAATCCTCTTTTCAGAAAGAGGATTTTCTTTTTTCTTATGCACGGACATCGAGAAGATGACCGAATGACGCAGCGCCGTCAGTCATTGTCTGAACGAGTTGTTCTGCCTGAGCGGATTCTGTTTCTAAAGCCTTATCAAGCATTTTAAGCGAGATATTCTGCATAAGTTCAGTCTGCTTCATATATGAGGCAGTGTTTGCAATGCTCATGGTTAAATCCATAAACGACGCTCCTTTCGTTTTAGTAGAGGAAAACCCTCTCTATAAGAATATATCGACATATTTTTTACAAAGTTTAGAACTTTTCAAAAAGTTTTTCTATCATTTCTTTTTTAGCAAGGTCAGAAGAAAACGCCGTCGCACCGCCCGAGGCAGTTCCGAGTTTCAAGGCATAGTCAGAATTTTCTCCTCTTTCGATACCAGCCAAAAATCCCGCAAGCATTGAGTCCCCCGCGCCGACAGAGTTTATAACTTCGCCTTTAAGCGCTTTACAGAAATGTATTTCTCCGTTTTCGTCTATAAGCAAAGCGCCCTTTTCCGCCATTGAAACAATAACATTCATAGCACCCATACTCTGCAACTTTCTCGCATAGATTTCAGCCTCATCGGGAGTGTTTATATCAACCCCGAAAATCTCACCGAGTTCGATATGGTTAGGCTTTATGAGATATGGTTTTAGTGGCAGAACTTTTTTAAGAAGTTCACCCGAAGCGTCAACGACGAATTTTATTCCTTTACCCGAAAATCTTTCCATAATGATTTCATAGATATTATCGGGAACGGATTTCGGAACACTTCCCGCAAGAACTAAAATGTCGCCCTCTTTTAAAACAGAAAGGCTACTTAAAAATTTATCGAGATATTCCTCTGAAACTATGGGCCCCTGCCCGTTTATCTCCGTTTCTTCATCAGATTTTATCTTTATATTTATTCTCGAAAATCCATCGGGGAGTTCTGTGAAAAGTGTTTCAATTCCAAGTTCCTGCATTTTTTCTTTTAACGCTTTGCCCGTGAAACCTGCTATAAATCCCGTTGCAACGGATTTTATGCCGAGTTCGGATAAAACCCTCGAAACATTTATCCCTTTTCCACCGAAGAAAACCTGTTCTTCTGAAGTTCTGTTTACAGCCCCCGTTTTTATATCCTTAACGCCCACAACATAATCAATAGCGGGGTTAAGGGTTACTGTATAGATCATAGATAAAATCCTCCGCCTTGTTTAAGTGAAATAAGCCGATACCCTGCGGGAACGGAGACAAGTTCATCGGGGACATCTGCGCTGTAATCAAGAACTCTGCATAATGTCTTACCGTTGCTTACATATATGAGTGTTTCTCCACCCTCGTGGTAATAGAACTTTATCGTTCCGTTATTATCTTTTACGGCGTCATATTCATAGGTAACGCCGTTTATTTTTTCCTTGCCCGATGTAAACTCTGCGTTTTCGTATTTTCCCGCAGAAAATCCCTTTATCGCATCGGGAACAGTTATCGGTAAATCTTCTTCACTCTGTTCAATGGCAAATTTGGTATCGTGCATTAAAAGATAAGCCTTGTCGCCTGTTATTACTGTTCCGAGTCTTGATGAACCGGGGTTGAACTGCATTCCGCTGACACCGTTTTTTATGCCTATCGTAACAGTAAGGTCGATGACAGTTCCGTCTTCCATTTTATAAGGAAGTGAAACTTTTGCCCATATAGGTTTTTTCCCCGAACCAAAAACATTCTTATATATGTTCATAGTTCGTTCTCCCGCTGAAAATCCCTGCTTTTTTGTGGTAGTTGTTGTAGTCTCGGGGGTTGTTTCTTCGGGGGTAGTAGTGGTTTCGGGAGTGGTTGTCGTAACAGTAGTCGTTGTTGTAACTGTTGTAGTAGTTATGGGGGTAGTTGTCGTTTCGGGAGTTGTTGTAGTCATCGCAGGAGTTGTCGTAGTAACTCTTGCTGTTGTAACGGGCATTTCATCTTCTGCTTTTTTCTTCATTCCCTGCAAAAGAGTGCACCCCGTAAGCATAAGCGATAAACAGAGCGATAACGCAATTACTTTTCCGTTTTTCAAAACCTTTCCCCCTTATAATTTATTTTAGATAAGTATATCATAATGACGGATTTTTTTCAACATATTGTTGCAATCGTTTTCTTTTTGTTGTAAAATGCATATTAAGGGCGTAACGCTCAATCTATCAGAAATGGGGTATTCTTTTGGACAAGTTTTTCAAACTGAAAGAAAACAACACAACTGTCAGAACCGAAATTGTTGCAGGTCTGACAACATTCTTCGCGATGGCTTACATCGTATTCGTAAATCCCGATCAGGTCGCAGCAGGCGGTGCTGGTGGCTGGCTCGCAGGTGCAGGTGCAGACGCTACTGCTCTCGGCAGAATCTGGAACGCAGTTTACATCGCTTCAATCCTCGCAGCTATTGTCGGAACTCTCCTCTATGCATTCTATGCAAAGCTCCCCTTCGCTCAGGCTTGCGGAATGGGACTTAACGCATTCTTCTGCACAACATTCGTTTCAGGCGCATTCTTCGCAGGAACAGACCTTATAACAGGTTATCATTCGGGACTTGTTATCATCTTCATCTCAGGTGTTGTATTCCTTATCCTTTCAGTAACAGGGCTTCGTGAATACATAGCAAAATCAATGCCCGACTGTCTTAAAAAGTCAATACCCGCAGGTATCGGTCTTTTTATCGCTTACATCGGTTTCCAGAATGTAGGCATTATTCAGGCTAATCAGTATACACTCACTCAGTTTGTTGACATAAACGGTGCAAGAATGGCAGGCGATATCGCTCCCGTTATTCCCGCTCTCGTAGCACTTTTAGGTTTCATCATCATCGCAGTTTTAGGAAGACTTAAAGTAAAAGGTAATGTTATCATAGGTATCCTCGCTTCAACAGTTATCTATTATCTTTTCACCTGGCAGCTTCCCTCACTCGACCTTTCAGCTATCGGTCAGTCATTCAAGGATTTCGGCGAAATCGGTTTCCTTGGTTTCTTTAATGGCGACGCTTGGAAGAGTGCATTCTCAGGCGCACACATCGGCGGAATCTTCAATGCTATTATGCTTATTATAACATTCTGCCTCGTTGATATGTTCGATACATTAGGAACACTTTACGGAACAGCTTCAGAAGCAAATATGCTCGACGAAAACGGTGACCCCATAAGAGTAGGCAAAGCTATGATGTCAGACTCAATAGAAACAGTTACAGGTTCACTTTTCGGAACATCAACCTGCACAACATTCGTTGAATCAGCATCAGGTGTTGCAGCAGGCGGAAGAACAGGTCTCGCTTCTCTTGTAACATCAATCTGCTTTGCTATATGC
>JAGAJQ010000067.1 GCA_017828955.1 Oscillospiraceae bacterium | reverse complement strand
GCGTCGATGAAGTCCTCTGTTCTCCTGCACGGCAATCTTCCGGATGCGGCGGAAAATTCCTGCTTGACACCTGCGCCGCGGTGTGATATAATGCAGATATCACAACAAATGGAGGAAAATCCCCGTGACGTATACCGAACTATTCCGTCTGATCGACGAACCGTATGCTGCCGAACTGTTTGCAAACGAAGACCGTTCTCTGTTTTACCGCCACTGTGCGGCACAGGCGGCATGGTTTGACGCAATGATACCTGTCACATACAACGGCGAATCGCTGTATCCGTGCGGAAATGCATATTTACATTCCGACCGCGCGGTGATTTCCCATTACGCCAAAACCTATGAGTACCGCGACGGACGCATGACCGAAAAGCTCGCGGCATCCGGTTTACCGGAGGAGGACTGTCATGCGGCGCTGACAGCAATCCGTACTTATTGGGAACAGCATCAGTTTGTCGGCTGGCTGCCTCCTCTATGGAATTTCAACAGAAGGGACAGCAGGAGTAATTCTTCGTTCATCGGGTGTTACTGATGAAAGAATAAAAAAACGAATAGAAGAACTTGTCGGAAAAGGAGTAAAGACAAAACTTTCAGAAGAATGCTTAACGCCGACATCATCGAGAATACTTGAAAACGCAGTAACCCTTTCGGAAGAAACGGGTGCAAGACTTGCGGGGACAGAGCATATCCTGATGGCAATTTTAAAAGAAAGAGGTTCTTCTGCCTATGGAATAATAAAGGATTTAGGTGCAGGAATACCAAAGCTTCATTCTGATTGTGCAGACGCTTTTGCCGCAGATAACTCTTCTATGAAAACGGCGGTGAAACTTCCTAATCTAAGCAAATTCGGAAAAGATCTCAATGCCCTCGCGGCAAAGAATAAATGCGATCCCGTTTTTGCAAGAGAAGAAGAAACCGAAAGGGTTATGCAGATACTTTCGCGAAGAACAAAAAACAATCCTTGCCTTATCGGTGAGGCAGGGGTAGGTAAAACGGCTATTGCAGAGGGAATAGCAAGGCTTTTAGCGTCAGGAAAAGTTCCCGAAACTTTACGCGGAAAACATCTTTTTTCACTTGATATTCCTTCTATGGTAGCGGGTGCCAAATACAGAGGTGATTTTGAAGAACGCATAAAACTCTGTATCGAAGAAGTTTCAAACGCGGGAAATGTTATTCTTTTTATTGATGAAATTCATACAATAGTCGGTGCTGGTGCGGCAGAGGGCGCTATTGATGCGGCAAATATCTTAAAGCCACGCCTCGCAAGGGGAGATATACAGATTATAGGCGCTACAACCGAAGATGAATACAGAAGATATATTGAAAAAGACGCTGCTTTGGAAAGAAGATTTCAGCCTGTAAGAATAGAAGAACCATCAGAAGAAAATTCGGTTAAAATTCTTAACGGAATAAAAGAGTGTTATGAAAAACATCATAAAATAACTATTTCGGATAGTTCGATAAAAGCCGCTGTCAACCTTTCAAAAAGATATATAACCGATAGATTTCTTCCCGATAAAGCGATAGACTTGATTGATGAAGCCTGTTCCCGTAAGAAGATGAAATCAGAGAGAAATATTTTTGAAGATGATTTTTTCTGTGAGGTGAAACCTTCTGCTGAAATAACCGAAGATGATATCGCCGAAGTTGTTTCTATGAAAACGGGGATACCTCTTGTAAAACTCACAGAAACTGAAACCGAAAAATTATCTCTTATGGAAGATACAATAAGAAAACGCATAACAGGGCAGGAAAAAGCGGTAAAAACAGTCTGTGATGCTATAAAAAGAAACAGAACAGGTCTTAAAGATGAACAGAAGCCGATAGGAACATTTCTTTTCTGCGGGCCGACGGGCGTCGGAAAGACAGAACTCACAAAGGCTCTTGCCGAAGCCTTTTTCGGCGATGAGAAAAATGTCATTCATATAGATATGTCTGAATATCAGGAAAGTTTTTCTGCTTCAAGACTTATAGGTTCACCACCGGGATATATAGGCTTTGAAGACGGCGGTCAACTGACGGGAAGCGTCAGAAAAAAACCATATTCAGTTGTGCTTTTCGATGAGATAGAAAAAGCACATCCCGATATTTTCAATCTTATGCTGAGAATTATGGATGAAGGTGTTTTAGAAGACAGCCACGGCAGAAAGGCGGACTTTAAAAACTGCGTTATTATAATGACATCAAATATCGGTGCGGATATTATGACGGGAAGCAAAAAACTCGGTTTCACAGATAGTTTTGCAGAAAGCAGGGAAAAGGAGGTTATATCCGAGATAAGAAAAAAATTCAGCCCCGAATTTATAAACCGAATTGATAAGATAGCTGTCTTTGAAAGTCTAAAAGAAACCGAACTTCATAAGATAACAGAAAGACTTCTTTCAAAACT
>JAGAJQ010000066.1 GCA_017828955.1 Oscillospiraceae bacterium | reverse complement strand
TGGGGAAGAAATGCAAGAAACAAAAAAGCTCTGATAACAAACCCGTCGCATAAGATTTTAGAAGCGGCGCATCCGAGTCCTCTTTCGGCATATAACGGATTTTTCGGGTGCCGTCATTTTTCTAAAACGAATGAGTTTCTCAGAAAAAACGGCATCGAAGAAATAAATTGGCAGATTTAACATATTTGTTGACAGAAAATTATTGACTTTGACGCTGTTATATGTTAAAATATTAGTTGATTATTTTTATATCAAAATAAATAAGGCGGAGTGAGAAAAATGGCAATGTTAGATAAAATCTTCGGTTCTTATAGCGCTAAGGAACTTAAGCGTATCGAACCGATAAAGCAGAAGGTTCTTGACCTCGAAGAAGAATATTCAAAGATGTCGGATGCCGAACTCAAGGATATGACAAATAAACTCAAGGACAGACTTTCTTTCGGTGAGTCTACAGACGATATTATGCCCGAAGCACTTGCAACCTGCCGTGAAGCAGCTTGGCGTGTTCTCGGTAAAAAACCATATCCCGTTCAGATTATAGGTGCTATTGTTCTTCATCAGGGAAGAATTGCTGAAATGAAGACAGGTGAAGGTAAAACTCTCGTTGCCTGCCTTGCGTCATACCTTAACGCACTCGAAGGCAAAGGTGTTCACGTTGTAACAGTAAACGACTACCTTGCTAAGTATCAGTCAGAAGAAATGGGTAAGGTTTACAGATTCTTAGGTCTTACAATCGGTTGTATCATACACGAACTCGATGATGAAGAACGTCGTGCAGCATATGCCTGCGATATTACCTACGGAACAAATAACGAACTCGGTTTCGATTATCTCCGTGATAATATGGTTACTCATAAGGAAAAGAAAGTTCAGCGTGAACATAATTTTGTTATCGTCGACGAAGTTGACTCAATCCTTATTGACGAAGCAAGAACGCCTCTCATCATTTCAGGTGCGGGCGAAGCTTCAACACAGCTTTATACAGTTGCTGACAGATTTGCAAAGATGCTTGAAGGAAAGAAAATCGTTGAAATGGATACCAAGGAAGATCAGGAATCTATCAATGACGATTGTGACTATATCATCGACGAAAAGGGTAAAACTGCAACAATTACACGTCGTGGTGTAAAAAAAGCAGAGAAGATGTTCAATGTCGAAAACCTTATGGATGCTTCGAATATGACACTTCTTCATCATATCAATCAGGCTCTCAAGGCTATAGGTATTATGCAGAAGGATATCGACTATGTTGTCCAGAATGGTGAAGTCATCATAGTTGACGAATTCACAGGCCGTCTTATGCATGGCAGAAGATATAACGATGGTCTTCATCAGGCTATTGAAGCCAAGGAAGGCGTTAAGGTTGCAAGAGAAAGTAAAACTCTCGCAACAGTAACATTCCAGAACTATTTCAGACTTTACAAGAAACTTTCAGGTATGACAGGTACAGCGATGACAGAAGAATCCGAATTCAAGGAAATCTATCGTCTTGACGTTGTTGAAATTCCTACAAACAAGCCTGTTATCAGAAAAGACCATTCCGACGTTGTATATAAGACAGAAATGGCTAAGTTCCGTGCAACAATCGAACAGATCAAGGAATGTCATGCTAAGGGACAGCCTGTTCTTGTCGGAACAATATCAATCGAAAAATCGGAAATCCTCAGCAAGATGCTTTCAAAAGCAGGAATCAAGCACGAAGTCCTCAACGCAAAGCAGCATGCAAAAGAAGCTGAAATCGTTGCTCAGGCTGGTAAATATGGTGCAGTTACAATCGCAACAAATATGGCTGGTCGAGGAACAGACATTATGCTCGGCGGTAACGCTGAATATCTCGCAACAGCACAGATGCGTAAAAATGGCATTCCCGAAGAGATCATAACAGAAGCAATAGGTTATGCTGAAACAGATAACGCAGAAATTCTTGAAGCAAGAAAGATGTATCGTGATCTTTTTGCAAAATATAAAGAAGAAGTTGATGAAAAGGCGATAAAAGTCAAGGAAGCAGGCGGTCTTTTCATTCTCGGAACAGAACGTCACGAGTCACGCCGTATCGATAACCAGCTCAGAGGCCGTTCCGGCAGACAGGGAGACCCCGGTGAAAGTTTATTCTTCCTCTCGCTCGAAGATGACCTTATGCGTCTCTTTGGTGGCGAAAGAGTAAATATGCTTATGGACAGAATGAATGTCGACGAGGATCTTCCTATCGAAAGCAGAATGCTCACAAAGATTATCGAATCATCACAGAAGAACCTCGAAGGCAGAAACTTTGCTATCAGAAAGAGCGTTCTTCGTTACGACGACGTTCTCAATGCTCAGCGTGAAATCATTTATAAGGAACGTGGAATGGTTCTCAACGGCGAAGATATCCACGAATATATCCTCAAGATGATGAAGGATTATATCGTAACAACAGTAGACGAGTATATCTTTGATAAAGTTCCGAGAGATGACTGGAATGTCAATGGTCTTCGCGACAGATTCCTCAATGTTCTTACAGTTCCCGAAGATTTCTTCTTCACACCTGAAGAATTTGAAAAGATTGATAAGTCATACTTTGTTGATGAACTCACAAAGCGTGCAGAAAGAATCTACTCTGCTAAGGAAGCAGAATGGGGACACGATACAACAAGAGAAGTTGAAAGAGTTGTGCTTCTCCGCGTTGTTGACTCAAAGTGGATGTCACATATCGACAATATGGAAGAACTCAAGCGTGGAATCGGTCTTCGTTCATACGCACAGAAAGACCCTGTTATCGAATATCGTTATGAAGGTTTCGATATGTTTGATGCTATGATCGATGATATCCGTGAAGATACAGTAAGAACTCTCATCACTTTAAGAATTCAGAGAAGAGCAGAAGACAATCAGGTTGTAGCTCCCGAAAGAGAGCAGGTTGCAAAGCCTGCAGCTTCAAACGATCCTTCAACTTCTGATGGTTCATCTTCATCATCTCCTGTAAGAAAGAAAAAAGTAGGGGATAACGACCCTTGTCCTTGCGGTAGCGGAAAGAAATATAAGAAGTGTTGCGGAATGAAGAAGAGCTAAATGATTTATTGACATCGCCTGATATTTGTGATATAATAATCAGGCGATGTTATTTGCTGATGTGGCACAGTCGGTAGCGCAACGCCTTGGTAAGGCGTAGGTCGTGGGTTCAAGTCCCATCATCAGCTCCAAAAAACCAGAGTACCGAATGGTGCTCTGGTTTTTTATTTACAATCGGGACTTGAAGGGGCAAGGTAGTGAATGACAGTCCGGTGGACTGTCAGAGCCGAACTGTGACCGAACCACAGTGAGAAGTGGGACCGCGTTAGCAGTGGGAGGATTATTGTTATTTTGACAATTTTACAATCC
>JAGAJQ010000065.1 GCA_017828955.1 Oscillospiraceae bacterium | reverse complement strand
CAGATTTATTATACAAAAAATCAGATAATGAAACAGAATACATAAAATCAGCATACGAATATGTAAGAGATAGTATTTCTCATTCTGCGGATATAAACGAAGATAAAATAACTTGTTCTGCGTCAGAAGTTCTTGAAAATAAACACGGAATTTGCTTTGCAAAATCTCATCTGTTAGCGGCATTGTTACGTTGCAAAGGGATTCCATCAGGATTTTGCTATCAGAAAATTATTCTCGATGATGAAACAGCATCGATTCTTGTGTATCACGGACTTAATGGTGTTTTTATAAAAGAATATAACAAATGGATACGTCTTGATGCAAGAGGAAATAAAGAAGGTGTAAATGCACAGTTTTCGTTAGATACAGAGATACTTGCTTTTCCTATTCGTGCAGAAATAGGAGAGGAAGATGATTTTACCATCTATCCCGACCCTGATATAAAAGTAATTGAAAAGTTAAGAAACAATAAAACAAGAACAGAACTCTGGAACGATCTTCCCGACGAACTTTTATATAATAAAAAAGATTAAAATAATAAATCCACTTGCATAATACAAGTGGATTTATTATTTTTCTATTAAACCTTAGCAAGTGCCTGTTCAATATCAGCGATAATGTCGTCGATGTTTTCAAGACCACAAGAGAATCTGATAAGTCCCGGATTGATACCTGCAGCAACAAGCTGTTCGTCTGTAAGCTGACGATGTGTTTCTGATGCAGGATGAAGAACACAGGTTCTGATATCGGCAACATGAACAACGTTTGATGCGAGTTCAAGACTATCCATAAATCTCATTGCTGCATCTCTGCCACCCTTGATTGTGAATGAGATTACACCACTTGCGCCGTCGGGAAGATACTTGTCAGCGAGTGCTTTTTGTTCGTCGTCTGCGATAGTGGGGTATGTTACACTTTCAATCTTGTCTGATTTAGCAAAGTATTCAGCAACTGCCTGAGCGTTCTTGCAGTACTGTTTCATTCTTACAGCGAGAGTTTCAAGCCCAAGATTAAGAAGGAAAGCAGAGTGTGCTGCAGGGTAGCAACCAAAATCACGCATAAGCTGCATTCTTGCTTTGATGATATAAGCAGCATTTCCGTAAGCCTTTGAATAGATAACTCCGTGATAGCTTTCGTCTGGTTCTGTGAATTCAGGGAATTTTCCGTTTGTCCAGTCAAATTTACCACTGTCTACAATAACACCGCCACCCTGAACTGCGTGACCATCCATATATTTTGTTGTTGAGTGAATAACGATATCCGCCCCGTGTTCAATAGGTCTGCAAAGAACGGGAGTAGGGAATGTGTTGTCGATGATAAGCGGAACATTATTCTTGTGAGCAATATTTGCAAACTTTTCAATGTCAAGAACCTTTATAGCGGGGTTTGCAAGTGTTTCACCGAATACGCACTTTGTATTGTCTTTGAATTTCTTCTGGATTTCTTCTTCAGAATCAGAAGGATTTACAAAGATACATTCAATTCCAAAACGCTTGAATGTGAATGCGAAAAGGTTGATTGTTCCACCATAAATTTCTGAAGAACAGATGAAACTATCTCCCGCACTACAGATATTGAGGATAGAAAGGAGAGAAGCCGCCTGGCCACTTGATGTGCACATAGCAGCAACACCACCTTCAAGTGCGGCAATTTTGTCTTCAACAGCCATAACTGTAGGGTTTTCAAAACGTGAGTAGATAAGTGAGAGTGTAGGATCATCAAAAACAGCAGCGATTTCTTCTGTTGATTTATATCTGTAAGTTGTACTCTGCACTATAGGAAGAGCCTGAGGTTCTCCGTTCTTGGGTTTGTATCCTTCGTGAATACATTTAGTTTCCATTTTCATTGTTATCATTCTCCTTAATAGTGGATTGTATGAAATTTGCGCGTAATGCTGTATATTTGATTACATCGCATTTCTGACCTTTATTATTCATCATCGTTCCCGGAAGCCAACCTTCTCTTTTCATACCGATTTTTTCCATGACTTTTCCCGAGTTGGTGTTTCTTGGATGATGATATCCGACAACAGATTTAAAACCTATGTCGTTGAAACCAAATTCAAGAATACGCCTTGCAGCTTCGGAAGCATACCCTTGATTCCAGTATTTTTTTGAAATAACATAGCCTATTTCTGCAGAAGATTTATAATCGTTTATATTAATGAAACTTATTGTTCCAATAAGTTTGCCATTTTCTTTTAAAAATATACCCCAGTTATAATATTTTGTAGAGGTATAATTTTCAGACCAGTCCATAAGAATTTTTCTCGTAACTTCGGGACTGTCATGTGTCGGCCAGGAAAGATATTTTGTTACTTCGTTATCTCCCGACCATCCTGAATACATTTCTTCGGCATAATTAGGGGATAGGGGACAAAGTCTTAATCTTTCGGTTCCCAACCATTGTGTACCTTTATGGCGTAGCATCCTGCGATCACTGTCTTTCGATAATATATTTCATTGGAATATATCTTATTCCGTCACTGAGTTGTTCTTCTGCAACTTCTGTGAAACCTATTTTCTTGTAAAAAGGCAGACCATATGGAGAAGAATTAACAGTTATTTCTTTGATTTTTCCATTCTGCGAGATATAAGATAACGCTTCGTTCCATAAGAGCGTCGCAACACCTTTTCTATGATAATCTTTGTCTACAAATGCAAGACTTAAATGACTTTCATCTCGTATTGCAAAGGTTGCAATCTGCTTGGTGCCATCAAATGCGCCCCACATAATTAAATTACCACAAAGAAATCTTTTTTCTGTTTCTTCACAATAAAGAAATGCTTTGAAACTTTCTGTTCCTTCTGGTGGATAATCCTTTGCTTCAAACTCCATAAATACATCTTCGGCAAGTTTAAGAGAAGGGATAAAGTTTTCGTGAGTAATTCTTTTTATTGTAAAATCAGACATTTACTATTCCTTTCCTTTCTGGAAACTCATAAGAATATCAAGCATTAATTTTTCACTTATGAATTTTGAAAAAAACATTGCGATTTTCATCTTAGCCCCGGGAATGATAGTAAGTTTTCCTTTAAGCATTTTCTTTATAGCATATTCGGCAACATATCTGCTGTCAAGTGGTTTTGAAGAAAATTTAGAAATGCCTGCCTTTTTATTAAAGCCTGTATCAACAGGGCCAGGACAAATATGACTTATAGTAACTTTACTTTTGATAGATTTAAGTTCACCGTATATTCCTCTTGTAAGGCTTGAAACATAAGCTTTCGTAGCGTAATATGACGCGAACAAAGGACCTCCTATTGTAAGTCCTGCTGACGAGGAAACATTTAAAATCCTGCCGCTGTCTTTCTTGATAAAATCATTCAAGAATGACTTTGTAAGTATCTGAACTGATTTTACATTCAGGTCAATCATATTAAGGTCGTTTTCAAGAGGGCTGTCCTTAAAATACCCGTGAATTCCATAACCTGCGTTGTTTATCAGTATATCGATATTCTCATCTTTTGTTTTTTTATATAAATCAAAACAATTTTTATCGACAGACAAATCTGTTGCTATGACAATACAATTTGTAGAAATTTCTTCTTTTAGTTCGTTTAATTTGTCTTCACTTCTTGCAACAAGAATAAGATCATACCCCATCTCACTGAGGATAATTGCCATATCACGACCTATTCCGCTGCTTGCGCCTGTTATTAAAGCTTTCATATCTAACTCCTGGAATTAACAGGAGGTGCTGATATATTATCGAGTTCATCAATTCCTGTAACAATGACATTCAGGTATTGAGGATCCTTAAACAAATCGTAAGAAACATCTTCACCGATAATGGCAATTTGTGGTCTTAAAGGCTGTTCGGGATAATTTCTTATAACAACACCACGTTTGCCGTTTGAAAGTCTCACGTGTGAACCAACGGGGAAAGGAGCAACTCTCTTGAGGAATGCTCTTACTATTTCTTCATCAAAATGAGTTCCTGCGTTTGCCATTATGTATTCAAGAACTTCGTGTGCAGGCGCAGGTTTACGGTAAGGACGATGAGAAGTAAGTGCGTCAAAAACATCGGCGACAGCCATTATTCTAGCAAACATATGTATGTTTTTTCCGTCAAGTCCATTGGGATATCCCGTTCCGTTCCATTTTTCGTGATGTCCTACAATTCCCATAAATGTGTTCTGAGAAACAAGATTATTCTTTCTTAAATGAACTCCCGCTGCTATGGGATGTTTCTTGACTATTTCGAATTCTTCGGGAGTAAGTCTTGAGGGTTTGTTTATAATTGTTATCGGTATAGCAATTTTTCCTATGTCGTGAAGAAGTGCGGCAGTAACGAGTTCGCTTAATGTGTTTTTGTCAAATCCAAATTCCATACCAACAGCGAGAGACATTACGGCAACGCTGAGAGAATGATGATATGTATAGTCATCATACATTTTGAGGTCAAGTATGTTTACCATTACATCTTTATCAGCAGAAACT